>CAZHWV010000047.1:0-27361 GCA_964536185.1 uncultured Anaerolinea sp.
CATTGCCATTGGCTTTCGGGTGGGCCTGGATCTTAGGCGACAGATGCGAGCTCGGCTGTTCGGACATTCATAAAACTTCCTTTCCAGTAGGTTAAATATTATCAGCGTCCCCCCCGATTTCGAAAAAACCGAGGAAAACGCCAACACCCCAATCATACATTAAACCCCCAGCCTGTAAAGGGTAGGAGGCAAGAAAAGCGGACATTTCTATTTGGGGTTGACAGGGTAGGAGGCAAGGAAAAGAACCACAGACCCTGGAAGAGGTTGGCAGACAAATTGGATTACCCTGGGACGCAATTCAGACGGCAGCAGATCATCCCAAATCTCACAGGAAATCGGATGAAGCAAATATTCGCTTCTGATAAAATGGAGGCATGTCCGCCATCCCTTTTCTGCGCCGCCGCCGCAAGCGCCGTAATTTTGAACGCCAGCATGCACAAGGCCGCCTGACTCGCGCAATGATTTCAGTTGGATTATCATTGGCTGTGCTCCTGGGTGGAATCGTAATTGGCGGAGCCTTTGCTTACGCTTACTTAACGGCCGACCTGCCTTCGCCTGACCTGCTGCCGGCTATGCTTAATCCGGCAAATGGTAGCTTACTGCAGCCTACGCGCATTTACGACCGCACGGGCACCCACCTGTTGTTGGTGCTTGGCACTCAGGATGCGCCGCGCAAGTACGTTCCCTTCGACACACAACTCGCCAATCATCTTCCGGATACACTCGTACGCGCTACAGTCGCGATGTTTGACCCCGGATTCTGGTCACATCCGGGCTACCAATTGGGGAGCATCACCAACCCAAATGAACATCCCACCCTGGCTCAAAAATTGGTCTCTGACTTTTTATTGTGGGATGAACCCGCCAGCTTGCGACGCGCCATTCGTGAGCGCATCCTGGCAGCGCAAATAACATCCCACTTTGGGAGAGAAAAAATTATTGAATGGTATCTCAACAGCGCCAACTATGGACATTTCGCCTATGGAGCCGAGGCTGCTGCAACAGTGTACCTTGGCAAACCCATCGCAGAGATTAACCTGGCGGAAGCCGCTCTGTTAGCTGCTGTCAACGAGTCGCCGGCTATTAATCCTCTGGATGCGCCTCTGGCTGCAATGCAGCGCCAGGCGGAGACGCTTAACCGACTCCAATCGTATGGAACAGCCTCAGCCGCTGAAATCGACCTGGCCCGAAAGGTACAGATTGAGTTTCAGCAGGTTTCTCCGCAGCCAACTATCGCACCCGCATTCACTACCTTGGTGCTCTCACAGCTCGGAGAGCGCTTTAATCGTGCGCGCGTCGAACAAGGTGGTATGCAAGTCTTGACCACCCTTGATTATGATCTGCAACTCCGCGCAAATTGCGCCTTGCAAACTCAGTTTGCGCGCCTGGATAGTAACGCTAGCAGCGCAGCATTTCAGCCTTGCGCAGGAGCAGAGGCGCTGCCTGCTCTGCCACCCGACCAGAATTCGCCCCAAGCTGCCAGCGCCGTGGTCCTCGACCCCCGCAGTGGGCAAATACTGACCTTGATTGGAGATACAAAGAAAAACATCGATTCGGCTTTTTTGACCCCGCATCGCCCTGGCACACTGCTTTCCCCCTTTATCTACCTGACCGGATTTACCCGAGGTCTCTCTCCCGCCACACTCGTCTGGGATCTACCTCCAGAAAATCCTGACCCTGCCGCCAGCGAACGTATTTACCAGGGACCGTTGCGACTGCGGACAGCGCTTACAAATGACAGCCTGATAACCGTGGCCCAGGTATTTTCCCAGATGGGTGCAGGTCTGGTGCAGCAGACAATGGCCCCGTTTGGCTTTGATATCCCTGCCGCCAACCTGCAAGCGCTGCTTGAAACCGAAAACCGCTACACGGTCATCCAGATCGCCCAATCCTACGGCATCTTTGCGTCACAGGGTTCACTCAGCGGGCAGGCCCCTCCTGATGGACAATTTACATTATCTTCCCCAATCTTTGAAGGACCCGGACAGGATGGAAAACATCTTGTGCCATCCGTTATTTTAGAAGTCCGCGACCTGGATGATCACCTCTCGGCTGATGGGAGTAGCCCGGCTTCCGAACAGGTGGTCAGCCCACAGCTCGCTTACCTTGTTACTGATGTGCTCAGTGCCAATAATCCAGATTTTGGGCGTCCTGTGGCTTTCAAAAGCGGAATAACCCTTGACGGCGCCGAGACCTGGGCTGTAGGTTATACGCCCTTTCGCGTTGTAGCTGTCTGGATGGGCGGTGAGAAGGTCTCGCCTCACCCGGCTGTCGGCTTGTGGACCGCCATCATGCAAGCAGCCAACCGAGATATGCCCCCCGACAATTGGACTCAACCCGCAGGGTTGCTGCGTCTAAAAGTTTGTGATCCATCCGGGATGCTGCCCACCGAGGCTTGCCCCAATATCGTGGACGAAATCTTTATCGATGGTTATCAACCAATGCAGGCGGATAGTCTTTACAAGTCGTATGCCATTAACCGCGAAACTGGTCTTTTGGCTACCGTGTTCACCCCCGAACAATTGGTAGAGAAACGTGTGTACATGCGTGTGCCACCCGAAGCACAGGCCTGGGCCAAAGCCGTCAATCTGCCCGTGCCGCCGACACAATATGACAATATTCAACCACCGGCGCCAAATCCAGACGCAAATATCATCTTCCCAATCATGTTTGCCAAACAGCAAGGCAGGCTGGTTATCACGGGCTCAGCCACTGGCACAGATTTCAGCTATTATCGTTTGCAATACGGGCAGGGATTGAACCCAGAGACTTGGACACAAATCGGATCTGATCTGAATAACCCGGTCAAGAGCGATAAATTGGCCGAATGGGACACCACCGGCTTGAAAGGTTTGTATTCGCTGCAGTTGCTCGTCGTCCGCACCGATCACAGCTTACAAACAGCAACCGTGCAGATATCGCTGACAAATCCATAAAAGCGACCCGCCTATTGATCCGCGGCGAATAACTTCAGCTCCTGTCCGCCTTCAGATAAAATGACCAGCCGCTCATATCTCAAACCTATCTTTTCCAGCACTTTTATCGAGCTGACATTATCCTGATCCGTTATTGCCACCAGACGCTTCAGTCTCAGGCTGCCCATCGCATAATCCTTAACAGCCTGGGCTGATTCGCTGGCATAGCCTTTGGCCCAGAAGCGCTCAAGCAAGGCATAACCGATATCCACATCAGGCAGCAAATCTCTCTTAATTAACCCGCAAATTCCAAGCGATTCTTTAGAGTTCCTTAACTGCACCAGCCATAATCCGAACCCGAAACGGGTATAGCTCGCCAGCGGCCCTTTGACCAAATATTCTTTTGCATCCCCGAGATTTCTTACACCCTTATCCCCAATAAAACGCACGAAGGCAGGTTCGTTTACAAGTTCGATGATAAATTCCGCATCATCCACGGTCAGCTCACGAAGGCTCAGCCGGTCAGTATCAAGAATACTTTGACCTCCCGAGATGGCAAGCTTCATTCCCAGGTCCATTTTTTCAAAGTTTCCAGCTCTTCGCGAGCCGTTAGATCCAGCTGCAGCGGTGTAATCGAGACATAGCCCGCCGTCAGTGCGCCAAAATCGGTGCCGGCTTCATCTACGCCGGTGGGAAATTCACCACCGATCCAATAATACGGCTGGCCACGCGGATCTATGCGCGCGTCGAGCGCATCGCGATACACGCGCAAACCCTGACGGGTGATCAGAATACCTTTGAACTCTGCTTCGGGCACAACGGGGATATTGACGTTCAACAGGATCCCTCCTGGTAGTCCATCAGCCAGCACGCGCATTACTACCTGTGCGGCTATGCGCGCGGCTGGGGCATAATCCAGTTCGCCCTGCCCAGGTCTGGAATCCAGTGAAATTGCGATGCCCGGCACACCTGCGATTACCGCTTCCATGGCCGCCGTCACGGTCCCTGAGTAGGTAACATCATGACCAATATTCGCATTTGGGTTGATTCCAGAAACCACCAGGTCGATTTTTTTCGTTACCACACCTAGCAACGCCAGCGCCACACAATCACTTGGGGCGCCGTCACTGGCCAAGGCGGGTGTGCCATCCGCCAACTTGACAGCTTTCACGCGCAGGGGGCGATCCATCGTCTTGACATGCCCCGAGGCGCTCCAATTTCGGTCCGGCGCAAGCACTGTTACTTCCCCCAGCTTGCGCATCTCCTGCACCAACATCAGCAGCCCAGGGGCTTGTACTCCATCATCGTTCGTTACCAAAATATGCATGCTTCCTCCGGCTTGCGAATTATGATCACTCGCATGCGTACCCGCTGGCTCTTTTCTTTGAACCTGGCTGTGTTAATACTTTGCTTCCAGCTTGTCAAGCAAAAACGCATAATCAAAAGCTATTTCCTTCAAGTAATCATAGCGCCCGCTGGCTCCAGCGTGACCGGCTTCAAAGTTGGTTTTAAGTAGCAAAAGGTTGTTGTCGGTTTTGAGTTCGCGCAGCTTTGCGGCAAACTTGGCCGGTTCCCAGTAAGCCACGCGCGGGTCATTGAGCCCGGTAGTAATCAGCAAGTGTGGATATGAAGTCGCGCGGATATTATCATAAGGCGAATAGGTCATGATATAGTCGAAATATTTTTTATCATCAGGATTGCCCCACTGGTCGTACTCGAGAGTGGTCAGGGGGATACTTGCATCGCTCATGGTATTAACCACATCCACAAACGGGACCTTGGCAATCACTGCGCCGAATAAATCTGGGCGCATGGTCATCGCCGCGCCAACCAGCAATCCGCCAGCTGAGCCACCCATGATGGCCAACTTCGGGCTGGAGGTGTAGTTCTCCTCAATAAGGTATTCAGCACAGGCGATGAAATCGGTGAAGGTATTGCGCTTGTTGAGCGTCTTGCCGCCATCGTACCAGGCGCGTCCCATTTCAGAACCGCCGCGGATATGCCCGATAGCGAAAACAAATCCGCGTTCGAGCAGGCACAGCCGGTTGGAATTAAAAGAGGGGTCGCTGCTGGCACCATAAGAGCCATAGCTGTATAACAGGCACGGACTTTTCCCATCGCGGTTCAACCCCTTTTTATAAACAATCGAGAGCGGAACCTGTGTTCCGTCCGGCGCATTGGCAAAGACCCGTTCAGACATAAATTGGGTTTTGTCGTACCCACTGGGGATTTCTTGTTCCTTGACCACGTTCCACTTGCCACTGTCCATCTGGAAATCGATCACCGAAAGTGGCGTGATCAATGATGTGTATTCAAACCGGAAGCTTGTTGCCTCGAATTCGGGGTTTTTCTCGGCAAAAAGCGTGTAAGCTGGTTCAGGAAACTCCACATAGCGCACATTGCTGATCCCATCCGGCCCAGAGATGCGCAGCTGCTTCAACCCACCGCGCCGTTCTTCGAGAACGAGAAAATCGCGGAAGGCATTCACGTTTTCAATCAGCGTGTCGTCACGATGCGGGATGACTTCTACCCAGTTCTCCTTGCCAGGCGCGCTGACCAGGGCGCGCAGCAGTTTAAAGTTCTGGGCATTTTCGTTAGCGATGATAAAGAACGAGTCGCCATGGTGGTCCGCATAATATTCCAATCCGCGCTGGCGGGGATGTAGAACTTTTAAATCGTTGTTGAAGTCATCCGCTGGCAAGAAGCGCATTTCGCGGGTCAGCGTGCTGTAGTGATAGGTCATAATGAACTTTTCACTGCGCGTTTTTAGCACATACAGGAAAAAGGTCTCGTCATCTTCGTGACACAGAAGCGGGTCGATGGCCTGATCCGTGCCCAGGGTATGCCGCCAAAGTTTGTCAGGCCGCGAGGCTTCGCCAAGTGTCAAGTAAAAGAAAGTTTGGCTATCTGAAGCCCATTCCACGCCAGTGTGGTCGTAAACCGAGCCCCAGGTGTTCTCAAACTGTTCATGATAGAGCGTCCCATCCAGCAGGTTCTTGATGCTCAGCACGCACTTTTCCGAGCCGTCCGGATCGACCGAATAGGCCAGCTTATTCCCGTCGGGGCTGATCGAGAAAGCGCCAATCCGGCAGAATTGTTTGCCAGCGGCAATAGCGTTCTGATCGAGAAGGATTTCTTCTGGGTCAGTGAGCGAACCCTTTTTGCGACAGTAAATCGGATACTGTTGGCCTGCCTCGGTGCGCGTGTAATAGAAATATTGGCCGCGTTTCTCAGGAGCCGAAGAATCTGTTTCCTTGATGCGTGCTTTCATTTCCACGAACAGACCATCCTGCAGCGTTTTTGTATGCTGCATGATCTCTTCCTGGTAATCGTTCTCAGCGTACAGATACTTCAGCACTTCTGGATCCTCGCGATAGCGCATCCAAAAATAATCATCGCTGCGGATTTGTCCATGCTGCTTGATTTCGTGTGGGTGTTTGGGTGCAATCGGGTTACTGGGCATTTCATTCTCCTCAAATAGGATGACATATTGTACAACACATCCCATCCTGACACTATTCTGCCACAAAATTATGATATGCTCAGGTTTATGAGCCAAAAGATCCTTATTGTCGATGACGAACCCGCCGTTACCGACTTACTGGTCTACAACCTGCGCAAGGCAAATTATGTGGTCCTGACCGCTGCCGATGGGCGCGAGGCATTAAATGTAGCCCGCCAGTCCACCCCCGACCTGATCCTGCTTGACCTGATGCTGCCGGGGATGGATGGATTGGAGGTCTGCCGTGAATTGCGTAAGACCAGTGACGTGCCGATCATCATGATCACCGCTTTGAGCGAGGAAATTGATCGGGTGGTCGGCCTGGAACTCGGCGCAGATGATTACATCTCCAAGCCTTTCAGTGTGCGTGAACTGTTGGCGCGTATCAAGGCTGTTTTGCGCCGGGTAGTTCAGCCAGAGCAAAAACCCGTGCTTCCCGGAAAGATCAGCCATGGGCAGGGTGGCCTGCAGTTGGATCTGGAAAGTCGCCAGGTAATAGTATCTGAAACAGTCCTGCAACTGACTCGCCTGGAATTCGATCTGCTCAATTTGTTTTTGACCAATGCTGGGCGCGTTCTAACCCGGGAACGTTTGCTCGAGCAGGCCTGGGGCTATGAGTTTGTCGGCGATACCCGCGCGGTGGATAGCGCCATCAAACGCCTGCGCGCCAAACTGCGCGCCGCCAGCCCAACCGCCGACAGTATTGAAGCGGTGCGTGGCATTGGCTACCGGCTCAACCCGTGAAAACGTCTCTTCGGCTGCGCAACCGGCTGTTTTTGAATTACCTGATCATTCTGCTGCTCGGCATGGGTCTGGCAGCCCTGCTTGCCTGGCGTTCGGTCGAGGCGCTCTATCTCGAAACCCAGAGCGAAAACTTGCTGGCCCAGGCCAATCTGGCGGCGACTGCATTGCAAGGCCAGCCACTGCCCGGCGGCGCTGCGCAACCTTACCTTCAGACAAGCAACACCCTCCCCGGTATCCATACGCGCCTGCTGGGTGAACAGGGCGCAGTCGTTTATAGCCTTCCAGTCGCGCCAGGAGATGTATTTGCCCCGCCGGCTGAGAACAATGTGCCCATTTCACCCCAGGCACTGCAGGCGCGAACAGAAATTATCCTGGCTATGCGCGGCCAATCTGCCACGGCCATCCGCG
The DNA here is from genome assembly GCA_964536185.1 of uncultured Anaerolinea sp. Lineage (GTDB taxonomy): Bacteria > Chloroflexota > Anaerolineae > Anaerolineales > Villigracilaceae > UBA5195. The sequence continues at coordinate 7,570 of CAZHWV010000047.1, forward strand.
CGGTGACCAATCGGCGTGTATTGTATGCGGCCGCGCCAATTTTGGGGGATGATGGAACGGTGACTGGGCTCGTTTACCTGGCCATGCCTTTGCCTGTCGCTGGTCTGCCATTAAACCTGGCGCTGGAACTGGCTGGAGCCGCGTTAGTTGCCGTAATTTTGGCGTTGATCGCTGGAACGCTGCTTGCTCGCCGGATCGTAACTCCAGTGGAGGCAATTGCCCAGGCAGCAGCTGCCGTCAGCGCCGGAAATTTGAACCAAAACGTCCCAACCGGGAGCGAGATCCGAGAATTAAACGGCTTGGGCCAGGCCTTCAACCAGATGACTGAGAGCCTGCGCCAATCAGACCAGGTCAAAAACGCCTTCGTGGCTGATGTTGCCCACGAGTTGCGCACTCCGTTGACCGTTATTAAAGGCACAATCGAGACCCTGGAGGACGGCGCGCTGGATGATATCTCCGGACGCGGTCCGCTGCTAAATTCCATGCAGCGTGAAACTGAGCGTATGATCCGCCTGGTCAACGATTTGCTGGTCCTGACCCGCGCTGGCGCCGGGACATTGAATCTTGAGATCGGGCCGCTTGATCTGGCTGAACTGGCGCGCGCTCGTTGTTCGCATCTCGCCACGTTGGCTGCCCGCCGCCAGTTGCAGTTGGTTGTGACCGGCCTGGAAACAGCCCAGGTACGCGGTGATGTTGACCGGCTGTCCCAGGTATTGGATAACCTGCTCGATAATGCCATACGCTACAGTCCCTTAGGCTCAACGGTCACGGTCGAGCTTAGCGCCAGCCCTGGGGAATTTCAGTGCGCGGTATCTGACCGCGGAGCGGGCATCCCCGAAAAACACCTGCCTTTCATCTTTGAGCGCTTCTACCGCGCAGACGCCTCTCGCAATCGCCAGACCGGGGGCGCTGGATTGGGGCTGGCCATTGTCCACGCATTGGTTCTGGCCCAAGGAGGCAGAATCAGCGCTGAAAGCCAGGAGGGACAGGGCACGAATATCCGCTTTTCCCTGCCTGCGAGCCAGGATTGCCTTCCAACTGACTAAAAACTGAGCGAAAACTGACCGAATTCTGAACGAGCTAGGGAGTATGATGGGGAAAACACACTCAAAGGAGTTCCTAATGAAACAATTCCCCGCTTTTATCCAGGCAGCCTTAACCAGTATTTTGGTATTCATCCTGCTCAGTTGGGGGCTGCCAAACACCCAGGCCCAGGCCAGCCAACTAACGCCAGATACCCCATCCGCAACCACCCAGCCCAGCCTTGCACCCCAGCCCGTTTGTGATCCAAGCCGCAGCATACAGGTCAGCGGAACAGCTGTCATCAACGTGACCCCCGACCGGGCATTGATCCAGCTTGGAGTGCAGTCCAATGGTATCACGCCTGGCGCAGTGGAAGCTCTCAACTCAGCTGCCACCCAGGCAGTGATAAAAGCAATCCGCGCATTGGGTGTTGATTCGCAAGACATCGCCACCGATTGGTATATCATCGAACCGGTCTATGAAGACTATGACTCGCTCTATATCAAGGGCTACCGCATTCACAATGTCGTCGCCATTACCTTGCGTGACGTGAGCAAAACCAGCCAGGTGATCGCCGCCGCCCTACAAGCTGGGGCCAACCAGGTTGTCAATGTCGATCTTTACACCAGCGAATTGCGCAAATATCGCGACCAGGCACGCGAGATGGCGATGAAAGCTGCCCGCGAAAAAGCACAAGCCCTGGCAAAAGCTGCCGGGGCCGAAGCCGGATGCGTCCTGACGATTAACGAAAACAGTTGGTCGTCTTACAATGGCTGGTGGTACGGACGCAGCCAGGACCAAAACCAATGGACGCAGAACGTGATCCAGAACACCGCCCCCAGCGCTGGCGCCAGTAATGGGACAGACGATGACCCTATTAGCCTGGGGCAGATTTCAGTAAAAGCGGAGATCAACGCAAGTTTTGGGTTGCAGTGATCAGATTGTGGAAATGATAAAATCTGTAAGGTAATCAGCGGTAAGTTGTGATAAATTTACCCTTATCTCGATCAGATCGAATAATCCCACCTTCAGGTTGATGTATGCAGAGAGTATGTCCTAACTGTAAAGAACCAATTTCACCCCTTGATCGGATTTGTGACAACTGTGGCTTCAATTTATCTTCGGAGGGTACAGGCCTGGCTGTTGCGCGTCTGGTGGCTGCCGTTATTTTAATCCTGGCCTTTATCAGCTTTTTGGGTCTGATCGCTTACTCAAACATTGCTTATTACATCGAAAGCAACGAAATCATCACCACACCCCTTTTCTGGAAACCAAGCAGCACTCCGACATCCACAACAACCATGACCGTAACGCGCGCTCCAGCCAAAACCAGGACCCCCAGCCCGACCATTACCTTTACCCCCACCGAAACTTTTACGGCAACTTCCACTGCCAGCCTCACGGCAACTCTTATCCCGACCAGTACCATCATTCCCAGTCTCACATTCACGCTCACATCCATCCCGAGCAAAACCAGGCCACCTTCTTCCACGCCAAAACCCTCGGCCACCGCAAAATCAACGACCACAACGGCAACCAAAAGCGCGAATGTAACAGTAACCACCGGTGCGAATCCCACTGTGACCAGTGCCGCCGTAGGCAGCCTGACCCCCACGATTGGATCGCTTTCAGATCCGGTTCAATTTTTGCGGGCTTATTACAATTTGATCAACAACCGCATTTACGAAGAATCCTGGTCCTGGCTATCACCGGACTTCATTTCTTCAAAAAGCAAGGGTCTGGATCACCCCTTCTCTTATGATATCGATTATGTCCCTTACTGGAACACAGTTGCCAGCGTTGAGATATTGCAGGCGACTACGGAGACTTCCACCGCAGAATATGCCCAGGTCTTACTGCAAGTCCGCTATAGCATGCTGGATGGGACTAACTCTGTGTTCAACCAACGCATGTTCCTGGTGCAAAGTCCATCCGGCCGGCCCTGGCTGATTGACAGCACCGACGCCTCGAATTAAAGCCTTATCAGCAGAATCTAGGGTGCTCCGCCAGGGCTTAGTCTTCTTTGTTGTCGCCCCCATCTTTTTCACTGCCATCATCATTATTTTCTTCACTGCCGCCATCGCTGGATTTATTATCTTCCTGACCCTGGCTTTCGCCCGGCTTTAATTCATGTTCGCCATCGGGCGATGGGGTGGATTTAGATTTCTCCGCGGAATCTTCCTGTTCTGCAGCGTCATTTTCATGCATTTCAGTGGCTTCAGGCTTGTGAGAGTCATCAGGCTGCGCGGTTTCCCGCAAGATAGGACTGTCCTCAGAGGTTGGGATCACAACCGGGGCAGCAATCAGGATGATTTTTTCAGCCACAATGATGCCATCGTCGGTCTCTCCAATGACCTGCACCGTGGCGCCGGAAAGAATGTTTGCGCCGAGAGTGGTTTCTTCATCGACGGCAATATCCAATCCACCGACGACCCACAGGTTATTAGCGCGAGACTGGACCACGCCCTGAAAATCAACCCGGGCGACTCTCTTTTCGGAATACAGTTCTTCAATTTCCAGAACACGCTTATGATCAAACTCATGTTCGAGTTCCACTTTAGCGTTTGAATCGATGACAAGGAACAATTGGAGACCTTCCCAACTGCGCTTGATGGGGTACAACTGGTCACCAGGCAACGCATTACTGGAGGCATTGACCAACCCGGTGCCGCCGGTTAAAAGGAAGACCAGCATGATCGCTGTGGTCAGGGCCAAGCGGAAAAAGCGCGCGCCGAAGAAACCCTTTTTCGCTGGGCGCCAAAACGGTACAACCGTCGCAACCCTACGCTGTTCGCGCATTCCTGCGGCGGCTTGTAAAACACGCGCCCGGCCGCGACGCGCCACATCCACGGGGGTTTCCGGCGCTGAGGCGGAACGCGCCTGGATAGCTGCCGTCAGGATCGGGCGCAGGTCATCAGCCTGCGCGGGGAAACGCGCCAGACAAGATTCCACATCCTCGCCCTGGTCGAGGGCTTGCAAGCAAATTTCAAGGGCGTCAAAAAGGCTATTTTTTATCATCCTGATCCACCCATCGCGCGGTTGAGCGCAGCGAGAGCGCGAAATTGAAGTTGTTTAACTGAATTTATATTTTTTTTCATGATAGCTGCTGTTTCTTCGAGAGAATAAGCCTGGTTAAAACGCAGTGTTATCACAAATTGTTGTTCTTCGGTGAGCGTGCGCAGGGCGCCTTTCAGGCGACCGTCCCGTTCCCGTTTCTCGAATTCTGATGAAGGACCTGGCAAGCCATCGGGTATGGTTTCGGGCAGTTCACTCTCAGGGTGGCGATATGCTTTTCTGTGATGATCAATGACAATGTGCGCAGCGGTTGCTAAAAGCCAGGATTTCACATTTGTCTGCGGGCCACGTCCTGACTGGAGCGCTTCAAGAAGGCGCACAAAAACGTCGCTAGCGATATCTTCCGCAACGAGTTCATCATTCAGGCGATAACACACGAACCGGTAGACTTCAGAAAAGTATCGGTCGTACACGGCGCTGATCGCTTGAGGCTCCAGACGCTTCAGATCTTCAAGTTCATTTTGTTCAGGCAAAGACATAGCGGAATACAAGGACCCCTGTCTTAAAGTGGGATTAATCAAGTATATCATCGCTGCCTGCCAGACTGAGCTTCGTACTCACAGACACAAGATGTTTCATATGGTTCTATAGTACTAGTCGCTGAACCATCAAAAAAGTTACTTCTGTTTCCTTATTGGTGCAGACCCTGGTTATTTTGATACTTTGTCAAAGACGCGCTGGAATTCTGCCAGGTAGCGGGCGGCAATTTGCTTATCAAAAAAAATCACCACGTTCTCATCATTGTTCCTTTCAGCGTTGGCAGAGAAATTGTACGAGCCGGTGATGACAATCTCCTGATCAATAATAAAGAGTTTGTGATGCATCAAACCCGGGTTTCCATCCTTGTATACGGATAACCTGGCCTGGGTGAAGGCATCAAACTCGGTACCCGAATTTGCTTTGACCTGGGATGTATCCATGACGCCTGCCACTGGAAAGCCTTCTTTCGCTTTTTGCTGGAGGATATCCCCAAAGTCATTGGCTGTGAATGAGTAGGCCAGAAAGTAGATGCTGTCCCGGGCTGCGCGCAATAAGGTGGCGATACGCAAGGCAACATGATCGTCCGGCGAGAAATAGATTTCCAGGGGAACTCCACCTATGGTTAAGCTCGGGTAAGGAGTTTCTGCGACAACATCCGTGCCAAAGAAATCATCTTTGAACATTTCTTCAAATTCAACGGTGTAGTCCTCGGCGACTTTGGTAGAACGAATGCGGATCAAGTTGTTATTGTCCTGATAAGTACCCGAAGTGGTAAAGTTCATCGACCCAGTCCAGACCTCAGCGCGGTCAATCACCATGAATTTATTGTGCATCAAGCCTTGCCGCCGGTCGCCCAGGATTGGGATGCCAGCATCCTGTAGGATCTGGGGGACGCGATCGTCCATATTATCGCTTTCCATGACAATGCGAACCAGTACACCTCGATTGAATGCGTGGATTAAGGCATCCTGGATCGAGTATAAACTGATACTATACGCAGCCACATCCACCGAAATGCGCGCCGCATTGATGGCCGCAGCCAAAGGTTCATCCGGGCCGCCTTCATGTCTGGAGGCGGCTGGATTGAACGGGTCGGTAAAATAAATTTCGTAGAAAGACCCGCGTACGCCATAACCCACCTGCATCGGAATCTCGACCAACCCGGCGCTACGGACGGGAGTTTGCTCACCATCCGGAACAGGCGAGTTCTTAGAGACTTGATCATCGGTCGGTAAAGGGACAGAATTGACTGAACAGGCCAGAATAGCCAGGATGAGAACGATCCAGGTCAGCGACAACTTGTAAAGACTTGCGCGAAAGGTTTTATTCATTCAATGGCCTTAGGGCAACACCCACAGGATGGGAGGAGCAAGATTCAATGTAACCCCCACTGATTTAAGCATGTCGCGACGCTCAGCCTCAATACCCATAATGATAAACTCGGCCATGGGACGAACATCTTCAAGAGCGAGGGTGATCGGCAAGAAAGGGCAAATCTGCCCCTGCTGCATCACGACCGGTTGTTTTAAAAGGTGCATGCCAAGGCTGATCAACTGATCGAGGGCGCAGGAATAAGCCGGGACAAAGAAAGTGCGCGGGCCTTGCCAAAATTCCAGTGCCTGGCGGCTCTCATTTCCTGAGTAGGTTTCACGCTGGACGGAGACAACGCCCTGCGCTACCCAAAAAGGGCGTCCAGGTTGGCCTGGCTGAATTCCATTTGCAAAATGAATCTCCAGGGGCGCAAGACTCGTGGTTTGTTTTTCATCAAACAGCACAGCCTGCCCACAGGTTGGACAAAGCCAGGCGACTTCATCGGGTTCGGCCAAGAGAGGCGATTGGCACTTAAGGCACTGGATAGGTAGCAAAACTGGCATGCTCATCATAATTTATTCCTCTCAGATGAACCAACCGCCTTCATAGCCAATCGAAAAATATCGCTATAGTCTCCACTGGTAAACTGCTTGAGATCAAACTTCGCCCCGCCAAACTCGTAGTGTTCACCGAAGCGGAAGGTGCGATAAGCGAAGGCCATCAGACCCAGGCCAATGACCAGCACGGCAATCAGAAAGCCAAACGAATTATCGTCATTGTTCGAATTTGAAGAAGCCATCAGGATAAATATTGGCACATCCACAGCTAAAAAGGCGCCCATGGCCATGCCTGCGACCAAGACAGCCGCGCGATAAAGCACATTGCCGGGAGCCTTGCCGTAAAGCACCTTGCCAGAAAACCCATCCACCACGACCTGAAAGGCACGCTCACGATATAAATAACGGATCACCCACAGTGGGTAATAAACCAGCCCAAAGCGCTTGTTAATGAAACGAATAAAAAGCTGTGCCAGTCGGTCGAGTCCCGCCGCGCTGTTTACTTTCTGTTGAAAATCCTGTTCGGCGGCTTGAAAAGCATCACTGGTGGAGCCAACAGGTTCAAAAACCATCCCGCTGGCATGCAAAGCCTCGGCATTGAATGGCTCCAGGGGCTGGTCAGTCAACTGGATCTGCTGAACACCAAACTCACCCACATCGCAAGCTGCGCCAGTCCAGACCAATTCCTGGACGATTTTTACTTCACGGGCCTCATATCTTGTATCATCGCCGCTGCCCACTTTTTTTTGTCCGAAAGCCCAACCCAGGGCGCGGCTCCATAAAGCCCAGAAAGGCAGATAGGTTAGAAAAACTTCGCTTACCCGGGATTTGGAACGGGCATCGCGCGCGATAGCAAAATTACCCAAGAATTTATTGAGCATCTGCAGTGCCTGTTCGTGATTGGCACGGGCCGGCACCTGGTAACGGCGAACACCGCGTTCACCGCGAACTATCGAGCGTAAATCGCAATATGGGCAACGAACAATCACCTGCCCTTCGGGGATCGGCACAACACCGCCGCAACGCGGACAGCCAAGACCTTTCATCAACTGTGTTTCACTCATCATCACACCTTGGATGCTACCCAACTGGCTATGGCAAACAAAACTGGGGCCGCGACCAGGCCTCCGCCAATACAAATCAAGGCCCCGATCCCGGTTGACGCGCCATTATTGCCGGCCACAAAGGCTGCCAGAACAGCTGCCAGGCACAGAAATACCAGCGCTGTTGCGCAACCTACCGCCAGGTAAGGAGCTTCAGCTTTGGCCGGGAAAATATTCGCCAGGGTGCGCCCCGTAGCAGCTTCGACGGCGGCGGTGTACATCCGGTTTTTATATCCATATTTAAAAGTATAAATAGGGATATGGACAAGCGCGCTTTCCGACACTAGTTGAAGGTTGACCTGTTTCTGAGCCAACCATTCCTGGGCAGCAGCCAGCGGGACAGTGGGTTCAAGCGACTGCGCAGCAAGCGAGTCTTCATATTTGCGCAAGTCACCCGCCGGCAAGTTCAAATTACGCAATTCCGTGACTGATGTGGCCGCCGCAGGTTCCAGATATATCCGCTCGTCAGCACCGGTTTTGACCTTGAAATACCAGACCGGGAAGTATTGAAAGGCCTGACCAACAATCTTGGATTTTTTATCCAGGTCTTTGACCGTATCGTTTCCCGCCATCCAACGCGCCAGGGAAGCGGCGGCCTGTTGGTCGTTCAAGGTCGGGGCAAGAAACCAATGAAAGACGACCCTGGATTTGTCCAAATAGACAGTGGAAGCGCAATAAGGACAGGTGATAAAAAGCTGACCTTCGTCCGGATGCAGTTCGCCGCCGCATTGCGTACAGTTGAAAGTGCTGAAGGTGGGAGCAGTCGGTGTAGTCACAGAGTATATTTTATCGCGGGTTACGTTTATTGCAAACCAGTTGCATGAACAAGGCGATCGCCTCCATCGCCAGGCGATAAATATGCGTACAAAAATGGGGCTGGATAAATTTTTGGGAAGGATGGCGGGGTATAATGCCTTCCGTGAATGAAAATTCGACCGCCAGCGCAAACCGCCAGATCGCCCGCGCAGCCGGGACGGTAATGTTGGCTTTTGTACTGAGTAACATTGCCGGCCTGGTGCGCCAGATTCTGGTCTCGCGCGCTTTTGGCGTCACCCAGCCGCTGGATGCCTTTTACGCTGCCGCCACGTTTCCCGACCTGCTCTTCAACCTGATGGCCGGCGGCGCGCTGGCCTCAGCCTTCATTCCAACCTTTACCGGATTCTTGGCCAAGAATGAGCGCGAAGATGCCTGGCGGCTGGCTTCGGCGGTAATGAACCTGGTGATCCTGGCGCTCAGTCTGATGAGTAGTCTTGCCGCTTTGTTCGCCCCAACCCTTGTCCGAAATATCATCTTTGTTTTTAAACCAGAACTCGATCCGGGCTTGCAAACGCTCACCGTTGACCTGCTGCGCATTATCTTGATTGCCCCTGCAATTTTTGGGGTCAGCGGCCTGTTGATGGGCATCTTGAATACGCACCAAAAGTTCTGGGTGCCAGCGTTGGCCCCCGTCTTTAATTGGATTGGCTGGATCCTGGGTATTTTTTTCCTGGTTCCACGTTTTGGAATCCAGGGACTGGCCTGGGGCTATGTGCTCGGCGCAGTCCTGCATCTATGCGTACAGATCCCGGGCTTATTGCGCCTGGAAGGTTGCCATTACTCGTTCACCTTCGGGCTGGAGAATCCAGCTGTGCGCGAGGTAGGCCGGTTGATGGCTCCCAGGCTGTTAGGGGTGGCCGCGGTACAGATAAATTTTGTCATCAACGCCATGATCGCCTCCGGGCAGGGCGAAGGCAGCCTTTCAGCCATCAACGTGGCGCGCATGGTCATGACCATGCCGTTGTTTGTCATCGCGCAGGCCATTGCCACCGCGGCCCTGCCTACTTTTTCGGCGCAGGTGGCGCGCGGCGAGCAAGCTGAGATGCGCGCGTCGTTGGCTGCCACGCTACGGGGTGTATTACTTCTCTCTATCCCGGCCAGCCTTGGCTTGATCCTGTTACGCCAACCGGTAACAGCCATGCTCTTTGAGCGCGGCCAGTTCGAATCCAAATCCACCGAGATGGTCGCCTGGGCCTTGCTCTGGTATACCGCCGGACTGGTCGGGCACGCAATGGTAGAAATCCTTTCACGCGCCTTCTATGCCCTGCGTGATACAAAGACTCCTGTTGGAGTGGGCATGGCAGCCATGGGCCTAAATGCGATCTTCAGTTTTGGATTTGCAGGAGTATTCTCCAGCCTGGGTTGGAGGCCGCATGGCGGGCTGGCGCTGGCAAACTCGCTAGCCACCGCGCTGGAGGCCATGCTCCTGTTCATTTTCATGCGCCGCAGATTGAACGGAATCAACGGCAACCACATCGCCCGCGGTGTGGTTCAATATGGCCTGGCAGCGCTGGGCATGACCCTGGCCATCCTGGTCTGGATACAGTTCACAGAAGGCTTAAATCCGTGGTTGTTGGGGCTGGGCGGAGTGGCAATCGGCGGAGCTGTTTATATCGCCGGCATCCTGCTGCTAAAAGTGCCAGAAACTCAAATGCTTACCGGCCTGCTGAGGCGACGCCCAGGCCGTTAAATGTGTTCATGGCCAGTCAGATTCATCCAATATACATCCAATAGAGCAGGCCAACCGTTATCCCCAGGCAAATACCGCCCAGCACTTCCATCGGGGTATGACCAAGCACCTCGCGCAGTTCCTTGTCGGAAATCAGGTGCCCAGCCAGAAGTTCATTGAATAATATATTGATCTTCTCGGCATGCCGGCCCGCTTCACGACGCACCCCGGCTGCATCGTAAATAACGATCATGGTCATGGAAATCGCCAAAGCAAAGAGAGCAGAGTCGAAGCCCTGGTGCAAGCCGATACTCATCGTCGCCCCAACCATTAAGGATGAATGCGAGCTGGGCATACCACCCGCGCTGAACAGGTAACCCCAATTCCATTTCCCTTTGCGTAAGTATTCCAGCGGTGGTTTGAGCAGTTGGGCCATCAACCAGGCTGCAATGGCAGTCATCAAAGAAGGATTATCGAAAATTCCAGAAAGTGGCATCTTAGGCCTGCCCCGACTTGCTCAGCAAATCGAAATCAGTCTGCCCATCCGCGCCTAACTGGCGAACTTTCAGTTCTGCCTGCTCCAGTAATGTGGCGCAGTGCGCAGCCAGGGTCTGCCCACGCTCATACAGGCCGATTGATTCATCTAATGCATGGCCCTCAGCCTCCAGCGCAGCCACAATCGCCTCCAATTCTGTAAAGGCGGCTTCATAGGTCAGCGCTTCCACTTTTTTTGTGGTCGTCCCGGCTATTGTGCGAGGTGATGTTGGGGACATTATGCCTCCTCCGAAAATGATTGCGCGGTAGTTCCGGTTCGATTTTCTTGGCGAATCGCACGGAGCTGAACTTTGACATCCAACTCGCCGTGCGCCAGGCGCAAATGCAGATCTGACCCGGGCGGCGCCTGGCTTGCTGTCTGGACGATCCGCCCATCCTGCGAGCGCGTCACCACAGCATATCCACGCCGCAAGACGTCCAACGGGCTGAGCGCCTCGAGTCTGCGGCTGGTACCGCTCAGATGGGCGGATGCCAACACAATGCGTTGGGTCAGGGCGCGGCCAGCGCGGCGCACTAAATCGTCAAGGCGCTGCGTTTCGGTTTGCAAACGGCGCACTGGCGAATAATAGCGCAATCCGCGTGCGAGAATATCGAGGCTCACCCGGCGCTCCTCGATCTGGCGATTGAGGCCATCCTCCAGGCGTAAGCTGTCTGCGCGCAAGCCTGCCGCAAGGTCAAAAATGGTGATGGGCGTAGCCAATTCAGCAGCGGCAGTGGGCGTGGGCGCGCGCAGATCAGCGGCAAAATCTACCAGCGTAAAGTCGGTCTCGTGCCCGACACCGGTAATGATCGGAGCTTGCGAAGCTGCCACAGCCCGGACAACGCGCTCATCGTTGAAGGCCCATAAATCTTCAATAGAACCTCCACCGCGAGCCAGCAGGATTACATCAGGTTTAACCAGGCTGTTAAGTCTTTGGATGGCTTGCACAAGCGCAAACGGGGCATCCGTTCCTTGCACCGGAGAAGCTGCCAAGACTACTTGCGCCAGTGGCAGGCGGCGGCGCAAAACATTGAGCATATCCTGCAAGGCAGCGCCCGTTGGCGAAGTGACGATCCCAATCGTCTGCGGAAAGTTACCCGGCGTGCGCTTACGAGCGGAGGCAAACAGACCTTCATCCTCGAGCAACGCTTTCAACCGTAAGAATTCGGCAAACAGGGCGCCTTCGCCTGCCGGGCGGAGAATATCAACAACAAGCTGGTACTGGCCGCTTGGTTCATAAACAGTAATTTTTCCGTGAACTTCGACCAACAAACCATCCTGGAGAGCCAATCCACGGGTTCGGGCCGCGTCACTTTTCCACATCACACAGCGCAGAGAAGCGCCGGGGTCTTTAAGCGAAAAATACAAGTGACCTGAACTCGGACGTGAAAAATTGGATATTTCGGCCTGCACCCATACGCTGGAAAGGGCCGGGTCGCCTTCCAGCAGGCGGCGCACCCGGCGGGTGAATTCGGTAACAGTGAGACGGGGCATTTCAAACAAGGCTGGTTGGAGCATTCAGGTCACCAGGGATGGAACGCAAGCAAGCCGATACGAATGAAGTACAATACTAATGAGGATACCTTCATTGAATATTTGTGTCAACACGTAGCGACAAAAGAAATCCTCCATTTGCCAAGAATTGAAAATGACACCAACCACCGAAACTGCCACCCAGTTCCACAGCCAGCTATTTGGCCAATTAATCTCCATCATAGTCACATAAAAATTGATAACTGGAAACTACAATGAAACGAATATGGGCATCCTGGCGCATGAAATATATCAGCAAGGCCAACACAGAAACAGGCTGTGTTTTTTGCATTGCACTCGCCAAAAAAGATGACAGCCATAACTTGATTGTCATGCGCGGCGAACGCGCTTTTATTATCCTGAATAAATATCCTTACACCAGCGGCCATGTAATGGTGGCTCCGCTGGCGCACAAGGCCACAATTGAGGATCTGGATCCAGATACCCGGGCTGAAATGATGGAACTGGCTTCGCTGTGCATGACCAACCTGCGCAAGATCTACAATCCGCAGGCTTTCAACCTGGGCGCAAATATCGGCGAGGCTGCCGGAGCCGGTGTGCCTGGACATGTCCACTTACACATTGTTCCGCGCTGGAATGGCGATACAAACTTCATGTCCACGGTAGGCGAAGTGCGGGTTTTACCGGAAGACATCGAAGATACCTACCAACGCTTGAGAGAAAAAACAGTACCCTTGGACGGCGCGTAAAGTACAATTAATGCGCTTATCGAGTAACGCGAGGATCTTCAGCCATGACTCTCAAAAGAATCTTTTTTTTTCTGATTATTTTAGCGCTTGGTTTGAACGCATGTGAGCGCGCCACACCAGCGGTCAACCAGCCGACAGCCGAAAAAACAGCAAGTATTCCGGCAAAGCAGCCAGAGGCGACCCAGACCAGCACTCTGCAAATACCAACCGCAACCAGCAGCGCTGTACCAACTGCGACTCCAACCGCCACCATTGAACCAACCAGTGCCGCGCCAATGGTGATCGGCCCAGATCCGCAGGATATCCCAAACGGGTATAACCCGCTGACAGGGCTGCCCGCCGTTGATCCGACTCTCTTGCAGTTTCCGGCCGTTTTGGTATCCATCACCAATTTCCCACCCTCGGCGCGCCCGCAAGCCGGGTTGTCGTTCTCACCCTGGATATATGAGATTTATATTGCCGAAGGTATGACCCGCTATCTGGCTACCTTTTACGGTGACTTCCCGAAAACTGCCAGCGCTGCGGATTTATCAGGCCTATCTCAACAAACGCCAGGCGCCCAGGTTGGACCGGTTCGTTCGGGACGCCTGCCTTACGTTTATATCCGCGACTTTTTCCAGAATTCGTGTTTGGTATATGCCGGGGCAACAGAGCAGCTCAGGGCCAGGCTGCGCGGCTGCGCGATGGTCTTCGGCAGCGATACCAACGACATCAATAGTGCCATGCTCGATGTAACCCGCCTGCAGAATATTGCCCAGCAAAACCAGCGCGAAAATGATCAATTTAACTACAGCGGAAACCTGTTCACCGCCAATCCTCAGGCCCAAGGCGTACCCGCCAGCCAGGTCGATGTGTATTACAGCTACCTGAACCAGGCTCAGTGGCAGTATGACCAGGCCTCCGCCGCATTTCTAAAATTCGACGATTTCGCTGACGGGTCCGGTAATTTCACCCCGGCCAAGGATCGCCTGACCGATAAGCAGCTTGCTTTTTCGAACGTGGTGGTACTTTTCATTGAACATACTGTGCTAAATCCATATATCATCGATGTAAAAATGGGCATGGGCGAAAGAGGCAAGGCCACCATTTTCCGGGATGGGCAAAAGTTCGCGGCTTTCTGGTCGACCGTGGCTGGCGATTATGAACGATCCACGGGGCTGCGGCGTCCGCTGCGCTTTGAGGATGCCAGCGGAAAGCCCTTTGCGCTCAAGCCCGGGCATACCTGGGTGCACATCGTGACCACATTCACCGAGCTACAAGACAAAGGAGCGGGAGTGTGGAGGCTGCGCTTTTACGCCCCCGCCGGAGCCAAATAAGCCCGCATGAGACGGTTGATCCTGGCCTGGCTTTTCCTGAGTATTTTTACTTCGACCTGTGGCGGCGCGCCAACGGCCGTCATCCAGGCAGGTTTTGCGCGCGAAACAGCCAGCCCTATTCTCAGCCCGGTGGCACTGACGCCCACTATCACAGAAATTCGAGCAACGCCAACCCGGCCGGCCACATCTACGCCGCAAGCGCGCCGGACCGTGCTGCCGGCCGGCCCTGATCTTGAAAACTTTGCTGCGGGGCTCAACCCGTTGAGCGGGCTGCGCTTGCAGGATCCATCGCTGCTCGAGCTGCCCGCAGTTTTGGTATCCATCAGCAACATGCCGCCGACAGCCCGCCCGCAAGCCGGGATCAGCTTTGCACCCTGGATTTATGAATTGTTTATCGCTGAGGGAACGACGCGCTTTATGGGAGTGTTTTATGGGGACCTGCCGCGGCGCATCCCCAATGATAACGGTGACTGCTCGGTCAATACAACCATTTTTCAGCCCAGGGGCACCTGGGTCGGGAAGCGGGTCTGGCTGGATGAAAACAAGGACGGAATCCAGGACGCCTGGGAAGCGGGCGTGGGCGGGGTATGTGTCAGCCTGGTTGGGCGCGCCAGTGGCTTTCAAATCGCCAGCACAAGCACAGATTCAAACGGGTATTACGCCCTGGATACCTCCGGTTTGCAAGCCAACAATGACTACACATTAAATATACAGCTCCCGGCGGCTTTCAAGTTCACGCTGCCAGATGCGGGCTATGATGACCAGGACAGCGACGCCAACCCCAACACGGCAGATATCAATTTCACTTACCACGGCTTAACTGAAGCCAGCCTGGATGCAGGCCTGCTGCTCATCAAGCCTGGCCCGGCGCTGGTCTCTCCATCCGATATCGCCCCTGAACGCACGTACGTCGGCCCGATCCGTTCCGGGCGGCTGACATATAACGATTTTGCGCGCATGTACCCGGCTAGCTGCCTGGTCTATGCCAGCGCCGGGGATGGCATTCGCCAGCAACTGGACGGCTGCGAAATTATTTTTGGCGAACAACCTGGGGTCAGCCCAAACACGGCTCTCCTGGACGTCAGCCATCTGCGGGAACTTGCCCAAAAAAGCCGGATTGCCAACCAGCCCGTCAATTACTCGGGCCATCTCTTTGATACTACTCCGCCCGCCGGAGGCTTACCAGCCAGCTCGTTATGGACTTATTTTCACGCTTTTTCGCAGGCTTACTGGCAGTATGACGTGGTTTCGGGTCGCTACTTGCGCCAGACAGACGATGGCGATGGGCAGGGCGTCTTCCATATTGACAGCGACCGCCTGACCGGGCGCCAACTGGCCTTTGAAAATGTGGCCATTATCCTGGCGGATTACCAGGTCTTCCGGCACGGGCAGTATGACATTGAGCTTTGCTGCGGTTTTGAAGGTTACGCTTTCCTGTTCCGCGATGGGCAAATGTTCAAGATCCGCTGGTCAAGCAATAACCGGGCCTGGGAGAAGACGACGGGGCTGCTGCGCCCGCTGCATTTTACCGGCGTGGATAAACAGCCTTTTGCGCTTAAGCCTGGCCAAACATGGGTCAGCATTATGACCATCAACTCAGTCCTCAAGGATTTGCAGGCTGGCAGATGGCAGGCATTTTTTGCCATGCCGGATGACCAGGCGCCAGTGAACTAGAAGCGCAGCCTCACTGCGCCCCAGTTCCACCCACATCAGCTTTATAGTAGCTGAGTTCAACCGGAGGAACGATGAGCAAAGAAACTGAAGCTGTCATCCTGAGCGCTGTACGAACACCGATTGGCAAGTTTCAGGGAGCCCTGAGCAGCCTGACAGCTCCCAGGTTGGGAGCAATCGCCATCCAGGCGGCAGTTAAGCGCGCAGGTTTGCAAAACTTGGCTGAAATTGATGAGGTCTGGATGGGCAATGTCATCCAGGCCGGGGTGGGACAGGCCCCCGCCCGGCAGGCAGCTTTATTTGCCGGGCTGCCAGTCACGATCAGCGCCAGCACCTTGAACAAGGTTTGCGGCTCAGGGTTAAAAGCCGCCATGCTTGCCGCGCAAGCCATCCGCGCGGGCGATGGGCAGCTTTTTGTAGCCGGGGGCATGGAGTCCATGTCACGCGCGCCCTATCTCGTGCCGGGACGGACTGGCGAGATGCGCTACGGGCATGTGGAAATGAAGGACGCCCTGCTGCAAGATGGGCTCTGGGATCCGTTCGAGAACTGGGGAATGGGCAATGCCGCTGATTTTATCGCCGCAGAATATGACGTCACCCGCGCAGCCATGGATGAATTTGCCCTGGAAAGCCATCAAAAGGCGATCGCCGCCAGCGACGCCGGCAGGTTCAAAGCCGAGATCATACCGGTTGAAATCCCTGGACGCAAAGGTGAAGTCAACCTCATGGATATTGATGAAGGCCCGCGCCGGGATGCATCCCTGGAAGGATTGGCCCGCTTGAAACCCGCTTTTCGTCCGGATGGCAAAGTGAGCGCCGGCAACGCCTCCACACTCAACGATGGAGCTGCGGCAGCCGTGATCAGCAGCCGCGCTTATGCGGAAGCCCATGGGCTCAAACCCCTGGCGCGCATCGTCGCCTATGGACAGGCAGCGGTCGAACCAAAATATCTCTTTGGCGCGCCAGCCATCGCCATCCCGAAAGTGCTGGCCAGGGCTGGCTGGAAAGTTTCCGATGTTGATCTGTTTGAACTGAATGAAGCTTTTGCCGCCCAAGTGCTGGCCAACGGGTACGCGCTCAATAAAGAGGGTTGGGACTGGAGCAAGCTCAACGTCAACGGCGGCGGAATTTCGCTCGGTCACCCGCTTGGCGCAAGCGGCATGCGGATCCTCGCCACGCTAATCCACGCGCTGATCGACCGCGGCCAGCAACGCGGGGTTGCCAGCCTGTGCCTGGGTGGCGGCGAAGCGGTTGCCCTCGCGCTGGAAGTGCTATAATAGCTCAAAATTTTTTGCGCAAGGCGGTTTTTGAAAACACCGTTTCTCACTCGAATTGCATCTATTTGTAACTATTTTAATATCACCGTAAGGCCCAGCAGCGCCCACGCAGATGGTGGAAATATACGCGTTCATCAATCGAGGAAATCGGCATGGCATTTATAAATAAAAACAAGGCTCAGGAACCGGCCGAATCAGAAAAATTAATTGCCGAGTCGCTCTATTTTTCCATCTTTTACCAATCACCCGATGCCATTTTCCTGCTTGACCTGCAAGGCAAATACCAACGGGTCAATGCGCGCGCGGCTGAATTATTGGGGTATGAACCATCCGAGGTCACCAACCTGACCATCCGCGATCTATCCGCAAATCTTGAATTAAGTAATCAAATATTTCAGCGCTTGCTGCAAGGGGAAACCATCACGCCTTATGAGCAGGTATTCCGCAAGAAAAATGGGGATTTATTGCCGGTAGAAATTCATCCCGTCCTGATCCGAGATCAAGTCGGTTCTCCACTCTATATTCTGAGCATTACGCGCGACATCAGCCAGCGCAAGCAGGCAGAAGAAAACCTGCAATTATTCAAGACCATCATCGAAGCATCCAAAGAAGCCATTGCAATCAGCGATAAAACCGGAAAATTGGTTTACATTAACCCCGCACACGAAAAACTGTTTGGACGCAGCCTGGAACAAGGGCAAAGTGTGGCCTACCGGGATTACTACCCGGCTGAATCCGTCGAAGTATTGGACAGGGTTGTCGCTCCGGTATTGGTACGCGGGGAAAGCTGGGAAGGAATACTCAATGTAGTTGGCGCTGCCGGGCAGTTGTTCCCACTCTGGGAACGGGCGGGTTCCATTCTTGGGCCGGATGGTCATCTTGAATACACATTTGGAATAATGCATGACGTCAGTGAGCAGATCCAGACGGCAGAACAACTGCGCAAGCTGGATGTGAACCAGCGTGAGCAGGAAGTACTGGCCACTGTGAGACATGACCAGCACATCCTGCTCGACAACATCCAGACCCAGGTCTGGTACCTGGTCGACGAGTACACCTACGGCGCGGTAAACGAGGCCCATGCCGCCTTCTTCGGACGGCGCCCGCAAGAGCTGGCCTTCAAAAAAATGACTGATTTTATCCCAGAGCAAGTGCTGAAATTGTACAACCAGAGCATCAAAGAGGTCTTCAGCACACGTAAACCCGTGCGTAGCCAGGAATGGTTTCTGAATGCTGCGGGTGAGCGGCGATATCTCTCCACCCTAAAATCGCCCGTCCTGCACCCGGATGGATCCCTTAAATATGTCGTTTGTTCAGCCGAAGACATCACCAATCGTAAGCTAGCCGAGGATGCGCTGCGCGAAAGCAATGAGCTGCTCACATTATTTTTACAGTATTCGCCCATTTACACGTTTATCAAGCAAGTGACTCCCCACGAAAGCCGCATACTCCAAGCCAGTGAAAATTATCGAGACATGCTCGGCATTCCGGGTTCCGCCATGGTCGGTAAGAGCATGGAAGAGTTGTTTCCGCCTGAATTAGCTGCGCAGATCAACACAGATGACTGGGCGGTCATCTCCAGGGGTGATGTGCTCAGCCTGGAAGAGGAGTTGAATGGCCATCACTATACCTCAATCAAGTTTCCACTTATCCACGGCGATAAAACCTTATTGGCCGGTTACACCATTGACATCACCGAGCGCAAGCGGATGGAAAATGCATTAAAGGAAAGCGAATTAAAATACCGTTCTCTAATAGATAGTTCAAACGATGTCATTTTTTGTGTTGATCAGGATTGCAAATTTCAATTTACCAATTCAATATTTGCGTCAACTTTTGGAAAAACCCCGGATTATTTTATCGGAAAAACTTTTTGGGATATCTATCCTAAAGAGCTTGCAGATTATCGTTTTGAAATAGTAAAAAGGATGTTCCAGACCGGCAATAGCGAGACTTTTGAGGTCGAAACTCCTATCACCGGTAAAACTTTATATTTCTTTGGCACAGTTAGTCCTATCGTAGATGAAAGGGGCAAAATAATATTTGCTCTGATTAACTCAGTAGACATCACCGAACGCAAGCTAATGGAAGAGGCGCTGAGAGAAAGCGAGTGGCGTAATCGCATTGTTAGCGAGATTATGACCGATTATGTTTTCATTGTCGATGTTGACCGCTCCGGGGGTTTAAAACTACGCTGGGCCTCCGAAAATATGGTGCGCATTTCCGGCAGAACGGTCGCCGAGGCAACAACAACGGATCAGTGGAAGAACATCATCCACCCGGATGACCTTCCCGCTTTCTTTGGTTTTATCCAGCAACTTCTCAGCAGCCACACGTCGAGTACCATCGAGTGCCGCTCGAACGTTAAATCCGGGGCTATCCGTTGGATACAGACCAATGCTATGCCGCAGTTGGATGAAAGCGGAAAAGTGGTATCCATTGTTGGCGCGATCAAGGATATCACCGAGCGCAAGCAGGCAGAACAAGAAGTCATCAACATTAATCTGCAACTGGAACAGGCCATCATCCGCGCCAATGAACTGGCGATTGAAGCCCAGGTGGCCAACATGGCCAAGAGCCAGTTCCTGGCCAACATGAGCCACGAGATCCGCACACCCATGAACGCCATCCTGGGCTTCTCGCAGTTGTTGCAATCCGACCCAGAAGAACTGACTGCCCAGCAAAAAAAGCGCATCGAGACGATCAACCGCAGCGG
>CAZHWV010000048.1:0-27325 GCA_964536185.1 uncultured Anaerolinea sp.
GCGCCTATTTTCTTTTTTTCAATTCTTCTTCGACCCGGCGCAAATATTCGTCAGCATCGGGTAGCGTGGGTTCGGCAGCTCCATCGAGATCAACCAGGGCTGTTTTGCGCATGGACAGAAACGCGCGAAAGAGAATATAGACGCCGATCAACATCAAGACCGGCGGGATGATGTAGATCAGCCAGTTCAATCCCTGTCGTGGCGGCTCGGAAAGTACCCGAGCGCCATACTGGGCTGCAAAATATTGCTTGATTTTATCTGCCGACCAGCCTTCAGCCAATTTCGTGCGAATTAATTCGCGCCATTGTGCACAGGCCTGGGTCGGACATACATCCAGCGGGGTATTTTCGCAAACCGGGCAGAATAACTCCCTGGCGACAGCATTGACAGCATCGTCAGAAGGAATTGGCGTTTGGGCAGAAACTTGCTTGACCCACATAAACGCCATTACGCTGGCGGCCAGAAGAATCCAAAAATTACGTTTCATGCGCTTCTCCGATTCAAAAGGATGTCCTGAGCTGAGTTTAATCGGCCGAACCTGGCTGGTAAACTGCCTTTTGATTGCGGCGAGTGCGCGCAGGCGCATAATCGGTATCTTTATCCGGCCAGGCAGCCACCACAGAACCAACAATCATCATAACGGTGCCCAACCAAAGCCAGTTGACCAATGGATTGTGATAAATTTTGAAGGTCGCGCCGGAGGAAAGAATCGGCTGCCAATCCACCAGGATAACATAAAGATCATCTTCCATGGTCGAGCGCACACCGGGAAGGGTCATCGGCTGCTGTGATTCGTAGAAATAATCACGGCGCGGGTAGAGTTCACCCAAATATTTGCCATCGCGCTCAATTGAGATCACTGCGCGGGCTACGTTACGGTTATCGGCCGTATCAAAAACAGCCAGGTCTTTATAGGTAACCGAATAGCCAGCGATCTTAAGTGACTGTCCCTGTGCAATGGTACCCTGGGTCTCAGTCTGGAACATCTCGATCCCAATGATGCCAAGCGCCATCAAGATGATCGAAAGGTGAATAAGATAACCGCCATAGCGACGTCGGTTTCGGCCAGCCAGGCGCCAGAGGGCAACCAACAGATTTTCCTTCTGGACCTTGCCACGCGCGCGCGCAGCTCTCCAGAATTCGTACAGGGTAATAAAAGCGCTGGTAAAGATCACAAAAAAGCCAACCAGCGCATAAGGGTCACGAATTCCAACCCCAAAAACAACAATCAGCATGGCGATAACTGCCGCAACCAGTGGTTTCCACATGGCATTCCCAAGCGTCTTAATCGTGGAATGACCCCAGGCAGAAAGCGGAGCAATGCCCATCAAAAGCACCAGCGCAGCAAACAATGGCCCGGTGGCGCGCTCATAAAAAGGTGGGCCAACGGTCACCTTCTGGCCGGTAGCCAACTCGGAGATGAGCGGGAAAATTACACCCCAGAAACAGACGACCAGAATACTCATAAATAACAAGTTGTTGAGCAGAAAAAGCGCTTCACGTGAAAGCATGGAAGTCATTTGGGCTTCAGATTTGAGATCGGCCCAGCGGTAAATGAGCAGGGCAACCGAGGTGACAAAAGTTAAACCAATAAAAATGAAGAATGCTGGGCCGATGGCGCTTTGCGCGAAAGCATGCACCGAAGAGAGCACACCCGAGCGGGTCAAGAAGGTACCAAAGATGACCAGCGAATATGTCAAGATGATCAGGATCATATTCCAGTACTTAAGCATGCCGCGTTTTTCCTGAATCATGACCGAGTGCAGGAAAGCGGTACCCGAAAGCCAGGGCATGAAGGCCGCGATCTCAACCGGATCCCAGCCCCAGTAACCACCCCAACCCAGAACATCATAGGCCCAACGGCCACCCAGGACCAGGCCAATGGATAAAAACAGCCAGGCCACGATCGTCCAGCGGCGGGTGATGCGAATCCAGCGATCATCCGTGCGGCCTGTTACCAGCGCAGCAATGGCAAAGGCGAATGGGATGACAAAGCTGACAAAACCAAGGTACAACATGGGTGGGTGAATGACCATTCCGGGATGGCGCAGGAGTGGGTTTAAACCACGGCCATCCGGAGGGCTGAACGCAATCGATCCGACCGGCTGCAACATGGCCGTGATCACTTCGCCGCTAAAAGTTTGCCAGTACTTAACAAAGGGGTTTTCGTAAAAGATCACCAGGCCAATAAAGAACGCCAGCGTGACGCTCGAAACCACCACGACCCAGGGCAGGAATTCCCGGTCACGATCCCACTTGCGCAGCGTGACCGCGGTGGCAAAAGCAGACAACAGCCAGGCCCAGAAGACCAGTGAGCCAGATTGCCCGCCCCAGAGAGAAGTTATTTTTAAGTACATGGGCATTGAACGGCTGGTTACTTCATATACAAAGGCCACATGATATTGATCAGTAACCAGCAGGTAAATCAAACTGAGCGCCGAAAGCGAAATCAGCGGGAAGGTAAGCTGCATTGCCAGGCGAGAACTTTCAATCCATTTCTGGGATTTGCTTTTGTATCCGTAAATCGCTGAACCAATAGCATAAATTGCCAGCACAAAAGATAAAATTAAAACGCCGTAACCAAAATCTGCAAACATTGCTATTCTCCGTAAACAAAAAATAGTAACGACCTTAGTCGTTACTATGGGATCGTCACTTCCCCTCTACCTGCTGGGGGACAGCTTCCTCATATTTTGTCGGGCATTTCAGCAGCAGCTCATCCGCATAAAAAACGCCATCCGCGCCCATGTGCCCGGTCATAATGGCCTGAGCTTCGTTGCGCATCAAGTCAGGCTTTACGCCAACATAAACGACCTTTAATTTGGACCGCTTCGGATCGATGACTGCCTGGTGCAGGACGACAGCCAGACCGCCTTCTTTTTCGATCTCAGCATTATCGCCAGAAACATGGGCTACAGTAAAGTTAAGGGTCAGCGAACTTGAATCGTAAGTGATGGTATCTCCGATGACAGCCCCAGAAACACGGATGTCTTTATCGACGATACTTCCTTGTTTTGCAACGAGCTCATCAATGGTTAAAAAATACTGAGCGCTGGCCTGAGTGGATGAAGCAATTAAATAAACCACAGCAGCCAGGATCAAAAAACCACCAAAAAAAAATTTTATGCGGGGTGATGACATTGATACCTCCGTTTAGATAGGTTTAGCATTTTTACAGGTGTAATTCTACACAAATAGATTAAGAATTCCTGAAAATCGACATCAAATCAACATGACAAATGTCACAAAACTGCACCCTTTTAGTCCTAAATGGTTTAATTGCAATCAAATACGATACACAATCCCATAAATGATACGACCCCGAAATATTTCTCGGGGTCGTACACCATAACGCGGGTAAAAAGCCTGGTTAATGCTCGGTATGTCTTTCTCCATGAAATGGCAGAAAGCGGGTGGCCAGGGTGAACATTAATAACCAGTATGAAATCACCAGGGAGCCGACAGCAAACTCGACCCAGGTGGGCGAATAGGAAAACAAGCGCACGGTTGGTGTGTAAGGATCATACGAGGTAGCCGCAATCAAACCCACAAAGTTATAGTTCCAGCGGGTCAGGACTGCCGCAAAAACAGGGATCGTTGCAGCCGCCATCAGATAACGGAAATTACCTATTCCCTTGGCATTCAGCAAGATAACACCCGCCAGCACTGGAAAAAGCGCCTGACCCAGCCAAAACGACAGGGAATATGGCGCCACCGTATCGAGCAGCTGGGTTTGCAGGGAGATTTGCTGGTCAAAGCTGTAATAATTGGTCACCGCCCAATCCCAAAAACGCAGATAGGTCAGCAGCAGGGTGACGCCGCCAGCCAGACGAGCCACATCGTAAAGCGCATCATCCTTGACCATGCCAGGGCGCATGACGCGGAAGACAAACACACTCATAATGAAGAGCAACGAAATGCCACCGCTCATGGCCGAGAACACAAACTGGGTCGGAGCGCTCTGGTTGAACCAGACACCGCGACCATAGAGCACCGAATACGTGGCGCCCAGGGAGGCCTGGTGCAGCAAAGAGAGGGTCATGCCAATGATCGCCATCGCCGGTCCGGCTTTGTGCAGCCAAACTGATAAAGTTTTGGCAAAATTTGCCAGCGTTTTCAAAATGGGGAAACGATCCTGCCAGGGGTGCGCCTGAAAATGCGGGTGTTCCGTGACCACCGGAATCAGTTCTGCCAAGAGCACCGTCAGATAAAGCACCACGCACATGGTAATTTCCCATAAGAGCGAGTGCGGCTGCCAATAAATAATCGGATGCCAAAAGCGCAGCGGCTGACCGAGATCCATCAGCAGAACCATGCCGGCCGTGGAATAACCCAGGAAGCCGAGCAAGACTGCCAATTTTCCGATGGCTTCAAACCGTTTAATTTGCAGCAAGTAGATGATCGCGCCAAAAACAAAGGCAGAACCGCCCAGGGCGATGGCCGAAAGATCAATTGAAATCCACAGGCCCCAGGGAACCTGATTGGTCAGTCCGGTGACCTGCAAGCCATCCCGAAAAACAAAAAAAGCGCCGATCAAGCCGAAGATCAAACCGGCCACCAAAAGGCCGAGCCAATACGGGAAGACATCAATTGAATACTTACCGAGATGCAGTTTAGGGTAATGAATCGAGACTTGCATGGCCTAGCCCCCCCTTTGGAAAGGATTATTTGTGTGAGCATCCGGAGGCACGTAATAAACGCTTGGCTCAGTGCTCAACTCATCTTCGCGCAAGCGCAAAACTGATTTTGCTTCGGCCAGCACCTTCGAAACCGGGCTTTCCGGATCGGTCAAATCGCCAAAAGCGCGCGCGCCAGTGGGGCAGGCTATTACACAGGCCGGAGTCGCCAGCGCGTCAATGCCTGGAACCATGCCGCGGGCCATACCCGAATCAATGCGGTGGGTACAGAACGTACATTTTTCGACCACGCCGCGCGGCCGGTTAGCTACTTCCTGAAAACCAAAATTCGGCGACTTGGCGCTGGTTTTAATCGGATCTTTCCAATTGAAAACACGGGCGTCATACGGGCAAGCAACCTGGCAATACCGGCAGCCGATGCACAGGTTATAGTCCATGGCCACAATACCGTCCGGGCGATGGTAAGTCGCCTTGACTGGACAGACATGGACACACGGGGCCTCGACACAGTGCATGCAAGGTTTGGAAAGGAAGTATTCCTTGCCATTGAGCATGGTTTCAGTCGTTACAATGTTATAGATCATATCGTCAGCCAGGTTATTCACCGCCTGGCAGGCGTAGGTGCAATATTTACAGCCGATGCACTTATTAATATCAATCGCCATGCCCCATTGCGGGCCTTGAGAGGCTTCGCCCGAAGAAGCGCTCCGGCTGGCAAGCGTGGCTGTACTGATCATCTGGGTTAGCGTTGCAGCGCCGGCCAAGGCGCCAATTACCTTAATCAGGTCGCGGCGCGAAGTAGTTCCCTGCTCAGGGACCGGCTGACTTTCACCAGTTTCATTCATAGATAACCTCCAAAAAAACGACGGTTTGGAAGGAACGCACAGGGCCTGTCTGCCAACAGCATTGGGCGTCAGGCCTGTGTCCCTACTTCACGGGCGAACCGGGGTCGCGACCGAATAACGCCCAGGTACCAATGCCGCCAATTAATAAACCGGCCAGCATAAGGGTCCAGGAAGGCAGGTGAATTCCACCGGCATCTGTCGGCGCAGGGATTTCTTCCGGTTCTGCCGCTTTTTCGACGACATCCATGGGGGTGGCCACAGCCTGAACCTGTATGCCAGCGCTGACAATTCGACTGGCCTCATGGATATCCTGATGACAACTTGCGCAGGTTTCACCCGCAACCTTAAGCGTATGGCTGCTTTCAGGTCCCATGTGACAGTTGATGCAATTCAGACCCGCCGCAGTATGGGTGGACTTTATGGCCCCTTCCATCTGATTCTTATGGCAATTTTCGCAAACGATCTTGGAACCTGGCGAAAGCACCGGGCCTTGTGAATGGGGTTCGTGGCAGGTGATGCACTTGAGCCCGATCTTACCATGCTGGCTAAGCTTCATCTGCCCTGCGACGTCCGTACCGGCCACCTCGGTATGACAGACCAGGCAGGTGGTTTCTTCCACTTCAACAGTATATTTCAACTGCGGATGGACACCTTCGCCCTGGCCTAATTTGTGACAGACCAGGCAGTTAACATTGCCAGCGCTATGCTTGCTGGTCGACCAGGGTGTAGCCGCTTGCTCGTGACAACCTTTGCAAGTATCTGCGATATCCTGCTGTTTCTCGGCTGCCGCAACGTTTTGAGTGGGGGCCGCCACCAAAACACCGAAAGCCAAGATGATCAGAGCCAGGGATACAGCCAACAACAAATGCGTGTAAGTTCGTTTAATCATTTTACATTCTCCCGCGAAATAGATGAGCTCACCGTGCTATGTTAATGAATATGGGCATATTCAGGTAGTGCCGCCTGTCATTATTCGAGCAGAACAAATGTCACCGTTGACATTACTAAACCTTATCAATGTCATTCTCTTAACTTTTTAATCTTACGTTTAGGTTATACTTAGTTAATCCAAATAATCGAGTTACGGAGACGCAATGCCTACAACATACGTCGCGAGCGGTATGAATGATCTGCCGCGGAGGAAAAATCGATGAATGATCCTGCTGCCAATCCATTTTTTGTAGCGATGTTATTCATTCTACGTTGTCTGGTCCCTTTGGCCATTCTTTTTGGGATCTCGTATCTGCTCAGGCGCTTCGGGCTGGTGGTTATTGACAACCCTGAACCGCCAGAGGAATCAGACGATAACGATAATAGCACTTCGGCATCAAACCCCAAGGAGTCATAGCACATGACAACCCGCAACCTGCATCGTCAGAAAATTGGCTTGATTGCAGCAGGCGCCCTTGTCCTGCTTTTGAGCCTCCTGCTGGTAACCCCAGTCAGGGCGGGGCCTCCGGCCCAAGAAACGGAAAAGTACTGCCTGTCCTGTCATGGTGATCCCAAATTAAGCACCACCCTGCCCAGCGGCGAAACCCTATCCCTGTATGTCTCGCAGGACGTCATCGGCCATTCAGTCCACAGTCCCCTGGGGATTGAATGTGAGGCTTGCCATACCAATATCAGTACCTATCCTCACCCCAAATTGACCTTCCAAGACAGGCGTGAGCTTTCACGAACCTATTACCTGGCCTGTCAGAATTGCCATCCGGGCAATTATCAAAAAGCGCAGGACAGCATGCACGCCCTGGCCGCCGAAGGTGGCAACCTGAGCGCCGCGATTTGCACAGATTGCCATGGCGCGCATGACGTCAAAAAACCGGATGAGCCGCGCTCATTGATCTCAACAACCTGCAGCAAGTGCCATGCCAAGATCGTCGATACCTATAAACAAAGCGTTCATGGCGCGGCATTAATTCAGGAAAACAACCAGGATGTGCCAGTTTGCACCGATTGCCATGGAGTGCACAACATCCAGGATCCGCGCACGGTTGATTTCCGCGTCCAAAGTCCAGAAATGTGCGCCAGGTGCCATGCCAACCAGGAATTAATGAGCAAATATGGCCTGTCAGCGGATGTTTACAGCATCTACAAGACCTCCTGGCATGGCGTTGATGTGTCCGTGTATAAATCACGCTGGCCAACCATCTGGCACGACAGCGCCGTCTGTACGGATTGTCACGGCATCCACGATATGCGCAAAACGGACCATCCCGCTTCAAAGGTTAATCCACAAAATTTATTAGCCGCCTGCCAAAAGTGCCATCCGGGGGCCGGTCCGAACTGGACAGGCGCGTGGACCGGTCATAACAAGGTCAGCCTGGAGCGAACACCCATCCTGTTCTATGTGGACGCTTTCTACACTTCATTTACACCCTTCGTCTTGTGGATCTGCATCATTTACGTGGTACTGCAAATCATCCGCTCGATTGTTGCCCGCGTGAGGAGTAGCCTGCCATGACAGGAAAGCAAAAAATAACCACTTCGCAAATTCAGCAAGAGAAGACCTTCTTGCGTTTCAATCTGGGACAACGCTGGGAACACATGCTTCTTATTTTGAGCGCGACCGTCTTATTGCTAACCGGTCTGCCCCAAAAATATCGTGACCTATCGTGGAGCCAGACTCTGCTGTCTACACCCGAACGGCTGGAACTGATTCGCCAGATCCACCATATCGCCGCGATCATTCTGGTGCTGGAAGCTGTCTATCATTTAGGCCGCGCCATTTACTTGCTCTCTCGCCGCAAGCTCTCGGCGGAAATGTTCCCAACCTGGCAAGACGTGCGGGACGCGGGCCAAATGCTCCAGTATTTGGTGTTTTTACGCAAAGACAAACCTGAATTTGGGCGCTACAATTTTGAGCAGAAAGTCACCTACTGGTTTGTCTTTTTTGGATTCGCCTTTATGATCATCAGCGGATTCATTATCTGGTTTCCCGTATTCTTCACCCAATTCCTGCCCGGTGGCGTCGTCCCAGCTTCCAAGCTGGCGCACAGCACCGAATCAATTGTCGCCGCGCTCTTTATCTTAATCTGGCACATTTACCATGTCCATCTTGAAAGATTAAATCTGAGCATTTTCACAGGCCGGCTTAGCGAGCAAGAAATGCGCGAATACCATGCAAAAGAGTACCAGCGACTGGAACGTAAACCCAAGGAAAAAGTTCAATCAGGAGAGAGGAAGTAATGCGCCAGCGTAACTACTTGATATTTTCAGCGGTTGGCGCCGGGTTGACAGTCTTGCTCATTGCCTTCGGCTTTTCATTCTCAGCGGCTGGCGCAGCTGCCCCGGCTTCAACAACCAGCACGAAAGAAATGTCTCTCGCGGCGGCTGGGGACAATAATGCCTGCCTGGCCTGCCATCAAAACCCACAGTTCAACACAATGTTGGGCAACCAAAAAACCGAATTGTTTGATCTTTATGTCAATCCTGACGAGTTTCAACATTCGGTCCATGGAGAATCGGCGATTGCCTGTGTCGATTGTCACGCAGGCTTCAAACCAGAGATGGGTCATGGCTTCAGTTTTGGCAGCCGGCGTGAAGCGACCCTGCGCCTGAACGAAGCCTGCGGACAATGCCATAAAAATCAAGCTGACCAGGAAAAAGATAGCGTCCATGCCTCCGCGCGCTCCGTTGGCAAGTTTGAAGCCGCCATTTGCACCGATTGCCACACAGCTCATGCAGTCAAACGCCTGAAGAATCCCACCACCGGCTTGTTGTTGCCCGAAACTCGCAGTTGGATTCCAACCACCTGCCAGCAATGCCACAGCGCCATCTACGAGAAATATCGCAACAGCGTGCATGGAGCGGCCCTGACGGATGAGAACAATCCGGATGTGCCCGCCTGTATCGATTGCCACGGCGTCCACATCATCGAGGATCCACGCACATCCAAGTTCCGCTTATTTTCGCCGCAAATGTGCGCAAAGTGTCATACTGATCCAAAACGTATGGATCAGTATGGGATTTCCACGCAGGTGCTGAATACATACGTGGCAGATTTTCATGGCACGACTGTTACAATTTTTGAGCAGGTATCGCCAGATTCAGGCACAAATAAGCCGGTTTGCTATGATTGCCACGGAATTCACGATATAGCCCGCACGGATGACCCACAGAAGGGCTTGCAGATCAAGGCTAATCTGCTGGTCAAGTGCCAGAAATGTCATCCGGATGCAAATACGAACTTCCCAACTGCGTGGTTATCCCATTACATACCCAGCGCTGAGAAGTATCCAATGGTTTTTTACATAAACCTGTTTTACAAATTTTTAATCCCTGCAGTATTGGGCTCAATGGGAATTCTTGTTGTCCTTGATTTTGGCCGGGCAATGATCAACCGCTTCAGCAAACCATCCAAAAAGACACCGAAACCCAATCCCACTGACGAGGAGGCTACTTATGACTAAGATTACCGGCGCCTCGCCCACCCAGATCTTTACACGTTTTGATCTTCTGCAACGCATCGAACACATCGTTTTCCTGGTGTCGTTCTCTTTGTTAGGCTTCACCGGTTTGCCACAGAAATATGCGACATCCCCGATCAGCCTGGGTATTTTCAATGTAGTTGGCGGTGTGGAAAACATCCGCGCAATTCACCATGTGGCCGCCATCGTCATGTTGGTCATCAGCCTGGTGCATGTGCTCGAGCTGTTATACGGTTTGATCGTAAAACGTTCTCCAATCAGCATGATCCCCTGGTTCAACGACATCCAACACGTCATAACCGATGTGCTTTACTACCTCGGCTTCCGCAAACACAAGGCTTATTACGGGCGCTATTCTTACGCCGAAAAAGCCGAATACCTGGCGGTTATCTGGGGAACGGTTGTCATGGCCCTGACTGGCTTTATGATGTGGAATCCGATCATCACTTTGGGCTGGCTGGCTGGTGAAGCGATTCCGGCGGCCAAGGCAGCGCATGGCGGCGAGGCTGTATTAGCCGTGCTGGCGATCATCCTCTGGCATTTTTATCATGTGCACATCAAAAGCTTTAACAAGAGCATGTTCACGGGAAAATTAAATCGCGCAGAGATGGAGCATGAACATCCCGCCGAACTGGCCACAATCGATTCGGGCAAGCACGCCAATCCCATTCCCCCAGCCGTGCTGCGCACACGCCAGATGATCTTTGCCCCATTTGCGCTGGTCACCATCGTGGCTTTTGGAATCGGAATTTACTTCCTGATAGCTGTTGAAAAGACCGCAATCATCGCAATGCCTTCGGGTGAAACTGCGCCGATCTTTGCGCCCTTACCCACGGCCACAAAACTGCCCGCCACACCCACCCAACCACCGGCTGCTGCTCCCGCCACGCTCACCTGGGATGCGTTTATTGGACCCCTGTTCCAACAAAAGTGCGCCGCCTGTCATGGCCCAGCGGCTATGGCCGGGCTTAACATTTCCACCTATGCAGACACGCTCAAAGGCAGCGCAAGTGGCACGATCATTATCAGCAAAGACAGCGCCAACAGCAAATTGATCCAAAAACAATCAGCGGGCGGGCACCCCGGACAGTTGACGCCTGAAGAAATCACCCAGGTCAAAGCATGGATTGATGCCGGCGCGCCAGAAAAATAAATTTGCAAACGACGATATAGCTTTCGGGCTTCCATAATCGCCAAATATGGAAGCCCGCTTAATTTCCTGGGAGAAATTTTAACTGCGAGGAGATGCAAAATGTTAGCGCGAATCAAATCAGGATTAAATCGCTTTTTCTTTCCACCAGCAGGTTCTGCGCGCTGGTTATTTGTCCTGCCTTACATGGTGTTGGGCGTTCTTGGTCTGCTGGTACTGGTCGGCGGAGTTTACGGGTGGGACTATACCAATTCGCCCCAATTTTGCGGCACAATCTGCCACACCATGCCGCCCCAAAACGTGACCTATAAACAGTCTCCCCATGCGAATGTATCCTGTGAGGATTGCCATATCGGCAGGGCCTTCGTCGGCGACCAGCTCATTCGTAAATCGGAGGGCCTGCGCGAAATATATGCCCAGACCTTCAAAACCTATGAATTACCTCTGATCGCCAACCGCTTGCGCCCGGCGCGGGATACTTGCGAGACCTGCCACCTGCCTGAGGCCTTCAAAGACGATAAACTCAAGGTCATCACGCATTTTCAGGACGATAAAGCCAACACGCCTTTTAATATTTACCTGGTCTTGAAAACTGGCGGCGGCGCCAAACGCGAAGGTCAGGGCAAGGGAATTCACTGGCACATCGTCAATAAAGTGGAATATTTTGAAACTGACTCCCTCGGCCAAACTATCCCGTATGTTCGAGTTCAGAATGAAGACGGCAGCACCACCGAATACACAGATGTTCAATCCGGGTTTGATCCGAAGACGATCGATCAAACGAAGCTGCGCGAAATGGACTGCACCTCTTGCCATAACCGTGTTTCTCACAATTTTAAATTCCCGGCAACTTCGATGGACGAATATATGGCCAAGAAACTGATTGACCCGTCCATCCCGGAGATACACAGCCAGGGTGTAAAGGTCTTAAGTGTGGCTTATCCGACCCAGGCCGAGGGCTTGAAGGCCATTGCCGGACTGGATGATTTTTACAAATCCAATTACGCGGATTTCTATGCCAAAAACCCGGACAGTGTCAAAACTGCCGTCACGCAGATCCAGAAAATCTATACGGATACTGTCTTCATTGATAATAAAGTGAATTGGGAATCGCACCCCAACAATGTCGGCCATGTCAATACGGCAGGGTGTTTCCGCTGTCACGATGGTAAGCATCTGGACGCAAACCAGCAGGCCATTCGTCTGGAGTGCAACCTGTGTCATTCAATCCCGGTAGTTGCCAACGAGCAAGACTTTGTTACCAAGATCGAAATCAGCCGTGGACCCGAACCGGATTCACACCGCAGCCCAAACTGGATCAACATGCATAATAAGGTATTTGATCAGAGCTGCTCGGCCTGCCATAATACAGCCGATGCCGGATCAACCACAAACACCTCGTTCTGCTCAAACAGTGCCTGCCACGGCACGACCTTTAAATTTGCCGGGTTCGACGCTCCGAAACTGCGCGAAATCATCCAGGCCCAACTGCCAGCTGCCACCCCAGCACCAACAGCTGCGCCCGCGCCGGCAGCTGGGGCAGTACCTGAATACAATGCTAATATCCAACCCGTGTTTGCAAAGTGCACGGCCTGTCATAATGCCACCTCACTTACCGGCGGGCTCGATCTCAGTAGTTACCAGACTTTGATGAAGGGTGGCAAGAATGGCGCAGTGATCACAGCCAAGGACTCACTCAATAGTCTGCTGGTCAGCGTTCAAAGCTCGCAGCACTTCGCCAACCTGTCTGCCGATGAACTGGCATTGGTCAAACAATGGATCGATGCCGGCGCCCCTGCGCCCCGGTCCGCCACAGCCGCGCCGACAGCAGCGCCCGCGGCTGCAACCGTCAATCCCACCTATGAGGCCAACATTGCCGCCATCTTGAACTCAAAATGCACCATGTGTCACCAGGGCAGTACCGCGCCCGAAGGATTAGATCTGACCAGCTACGCGAATTTGATCAAGGGCGGCACGGATGGGCCAGTGGTCGTCGTCGCAAATTCGGCCGGGAGTAAACTAATAGAAGTTCAGAGCAATCCGCATGCTGTCAACCTGACAGCGGATGAACTGACACTCTTCAAACAATGGATTGACGCCGGCGCGCTGGAAAAATAATATTGCCTCAAATAAAAAAGGGACACCCAGATTTGGGTGTCCCTTTTTTATTTTTAGTCCTCGCCACGCCGGATACGCGCGCCGCAAGCCCGGCAAAAGCGATCGCCCGCCTGGGCGCGCTTTCCGCACTGGGCGCAATGCACTTGCCCATCATCATCCGGCTCCGCAGGGCCACGGCTGCCATGCCGTTTGCGCGACACAGCCGACGCGCGGTTGCTTCTGCTGGAGGTCCAATAGACCCAACCCGCAATGAAAAGTAAAGCCAATCCCAGCCCGCCCAAACCCCAGGGCAGGTAACTCGTCCAATTTGACTGGCCTGGCAGGGTCTGGTCAAGTGGCGCGCTCGATTGTACTTTCAAGAAGGAGGTGCTGGGCGAATCTGTATCACGTTGATATTTAATGGTGAAGGCCAATTTCTGCCCGGCTTTGATACCGGTTTGCTTAAACTCACTGAACTGAAAACCTTCGCCGTCCAGGATGCTGTTCGTCAATGCCGGCTCAACACTTAAATTCGAAGATTGTAAGGGCTGACGAAGCTCAAAGCGAAAATTATCCACGCTGGCTTCACCCGGCCACTCAAAAATGTATTGGCGTTGATTCCCGTTTTTTGTCAGCAGCGGGTCGTAATATTCGATGTGAATAAACCTGGCCGCAGGTTTGAGCGTTAATTGGGAAAAATCAGCCCCGGGTATAAACTTATAATCGACGCCCTGGTCCGAAACAGTTTCGGCGCTATTGCCCACCGCAACCGCTGAAATCTTATCAACACTGGCGGGTATGCGCAGGGAAATCTCAGCCGGCAAAGAAGTTTGCGACCCTAGTGAAATTTTATAAATCACAAGGACAGTGGTCGTATCGTATTCCGGCCAGACACTTACATCCAACGTGTCAAACCCGATGACGCTTTGGGCGTTTGCCTGTGTAGGCAGCAGCAAGAACACGAAAAGCGCAAAAGCAACCCACCATTTACCCATAAAACCTCCAAAATGAGAATTATCTGAAGATATTACCATAAAAACAGCCGGAATCCAGCAACCCAGTGGTTCCCGTCAACCAGCCTGCAGAGCGCTGACCATCTGCCACATCAACCTGTTGACCGGCGCAGGCAGAGCGCATTCTTCCCCGGCGCGAACGACGGCCCCACAAATCGCGTCGATCTCAGTCCGCGCGCCACGAGCTACATCCTGGAACATCGAAGAACGATTGGCGGCTGTACGCCTGGCTACATCTTCAACCTGGGCAACCGGGTCGGTAAACGGCAAATTGACCCCCTGAGCCAAAGCGATCGCCGCGGTCTCACGCGCCAGGGCTGCCATCACCAGGCGGGCTGCAGGTCTTTCCAGCAGAGCGCCATTTGGCAGCCGCAGCAGCGCAGTCAGCGGGTTAATCGCGGCATTGACCACTAATTTACCCCAAACCAGCGCGTTCACATCCGGCGCAATGTCCACGCGCATCCCGGCACTCTCAAAAAGAGCCCTGACCTGACCACTTTGCGGGCGCGATTCAAGCGAAATGAAGCCCTGGCCAGCCTCGCGCACCAGGCCTGGACCGAGCAGGGTCGCGCCCATTGTGGTGATGCCCAGGACCACCCGCTCCGACCCCAGGCTTTCTATTAATACTTCGCAATTGCCCAGACCATTTTGCAGGGTGACCGCCAACCCAGCCGCTGACAAACATTGGCCAAGCTGTTGCGCCACCCGCCCGGTCTGCCAGGACTTGACCAGGACCAGCGCCAGGTCGGCATTTTTACACTCGGACGGATCGCTCGTCGCCCGCACCTGAAACTGCAATCCAGTGCCATCCGGCTCAACCAGCCGCACGCCATCACGATTGAATACCGTGATAGCTTTTTTCCATGTCCCCAACATGGTAACCTTGACCCCGGCCTCGGCCAGACGGCCGGCAAATAAGGTTGCCAGCGCACCGGTACCAACGATGAGAACATTATGCATACAAGCATTCCTGGCTTCGCGCCGTGGATTTCAAAGAAAAATAGGGCACTGCTTAGACTGGCAGCGCTTCCGGTTCTAGCCTGTGCAAGAAGTCCAGCCATTCAGCTTCGCCCATCACAACGCTATGCTCTTGAGTTGGGAATTGCTGCGCTTGCACATCAGCCACATAATTCCGAAAAGCCCTTTGCATATCGAGCTGCAGATTGGCATATTTCTTGACAAATTTTGGCGTAAAACGGTCAAACAAGCCCAGGAGATCATGACTGACCAATATCTGACCATCGCAACCAGCGCCCGCGCCGATCCCAATGGTTGGGATGGAAATATGACGAGATATATATTCCGCCAATTGTAGGGGAACAGATTCGAGCACGAGGCTGAAACAGCCAGCCTCTTCCAGCAGGAACGCATCTTCCAACAAAAGTTGGGCGGCCTGGGCAGTTTTCCCCTGAGCCCGGTAGCCGCCTAATTGGTGAATGGATTGCGGGGTGAGACCAAGATGCCCCATGACAGGGATGCCTGCCCCGACGATCGCGCGGATGGCATTAACTCGTTCGCGGCCACCTTCCAATTTGACGCAGTCCATGCCGCCATTTTGTAGAAAACGCCCGGCATTACGCACAGCTTCTTCGACCGACACCTGGTAGGACATAAAAGGCATGTCGCCGACCAACAAAGCAGATTTCGCCCCGCGGGCGACAGCGCGGCTGTGGTGCAACATGTCTTCCATGGTTACAGACAGCGTGTTCTCGTACCCGAGCACAACCATCCCGAGCGAATCGCCAACGAGAATGGCATCCAGCCCAGCCTCATCCATCGCCAGGGCTGTTGGATAGTCATAAGCGGTCAGCATCGTGATCGGTTGACCACGTTCTTTTTTCTGGCGGAACGTAAGCGTGGTCACCTTTTTACGAGTGGAAACAGCAGGAAAAACACTAACGGTTGACATCGGTACCCTCCAGGGCGCGGTAGAGTCCATCCCGGCAAAAACCCCCTGCGCCGGAAGATTGAAAAACAAGGCAACTTTTTATACTGGCCGTCACGGTCTTGCGATCCATGCGCTAAATTATTATACGTCATTCTATCAAATCATGGAATCTCGCGTCTCCCAAAAAATTCGTGTCATTTGTAAAATTCGGAGATCATTCGTGATTTACAAATCCAAAATCCACGTGCCTCTTCGTCTGTATTTTCGTGATTCAAGTATCCTTCTGGTATGATTATCCAAAAATTAGAAAATCACCCTCCTTTAGGAGCATTTAGCATTGCTCGGAGAAAATCCGCGAGATCCTTGCCTGTAACCTAAACTGATCAAAGGTGCGCAGGGATTTCCGAACACTTTATTCTATTATTCGATCCGCGATCCACTTGAGGAGGAATTCCGATGAAAAATAATATATCCGAAACTCCAGATGAAAACACGAAAAATTCTGGCGCGAGCCAAGACCAGCCGGCAGCGGAGCTGATCTCGAAAAGAATTGCCGAGCTCGGGGACTGGCGCGGGGAAACCCTCAGCAGAATGCGCAGGCTGATCAAGGAAACAGACCCGCAGGTCGTCGAGGAGTGGAAGTGGATGGGCACTCCGATTTGGTCGCACGACGGCATCATTTGCACTGGCGAATCCTACAAAAATGTCGTCAAGCTTACCTTCTCCAAGGGCGCATCTCTGAATGATCCCGCCCGACTCTTCAACTCGAGTCTCGACGGAAACACACGCCGCGCGATCGACATCCACGAAGGAGAAGAAGTTGACGAGGCCGCCTTCAAGGCGCTCGTTCACCAGGCAATCGACCTCAACAGTTCTGGCAAGTCGAAATCATCGAAGAAAGCGAAGTCCTGAGGGCTCCCCCAAGCGCAGCTGCCTTCGCGGTTTGCGTACCGGCAAGCTGCACGATTATGAAAACTGGTAATGAAACCTTTTGGAGTTACACTGCAACAGCAAAATATTCCGCGAGCGCTTCGCTTTCGGGGATAGGCATTTTATCTTCAATCAATCCACGAACATGCATATCCAAGGCTTCGTACATATTGTCTTCGGTTTCTTTGCGCGTCTTACCAGTGGCAACGCAGCCCGGTAAGTCAGGGCAATATGCTGAAAAATTGTCATTTGCCTTTTCGATAACAATAAGAAATCGGACCATGCTCACCTCTCGTTATTTTTGGGGTTTGTCAACTTGGGCTTGTTTTAAAATGCTGCTCAATGTGCCTGGTGCTAGATCATCACCTGGATGTCCCGCAATTGTTACTCGACCAGGCTTTTTGGGATGTTTGTACTGTCTGTGGCTGCCTTACGTCACAACTAGAAACCAGCCATTGGCTTCAATAAGTTGAATAGCCTCGCGAACTTTCATGGTTAGATTTTAGCACAAATGTCGACCTTACAGTATTTCTACTAAACCGCACGCCTGGGCGTGTGGATAACGATAAAAAACGGTTTGGTGATCACGAAGAGGTGATCGCGCCTGTTAAGTATGGTAAAGTAGGTTGGCGCTGATGGTCCCGATCCCTGATTTACCAATAAATTTCGATACGGTATAATTTCTATTGCGGGTGAGTAGCGCAAATATTATTTGCCCAAAGAATGTGAAGGGGTGGAGTTTATTTTAAAATTTGGATAGACAAGGTGCCGCGGATGAATACAATCGAAGAACAGGTCATTCCCCAAACGGTGGAACCGGTTGATGGGTTAAGTGAAAAGCCGGACGAGGGTTTGTTCCATTTTGGCGAGGTGATGACAGTAGCCGCGGCACATGGAGCCAACGATACTTATTTTTCTTTTCTGCCGACCATATTACCCCTGTTGATCAAAAACCTGGCACTCAACACCACCCAGGCTGGTTTGTTGACCGTTTTTGGACAGATCCCCAACCTGCTCCAGCCGGTCATTGGGCACCTGGCCGACCGTAGCAATTTGAAAATGCTGATTATCCTGGCACCAACCATTTCAGGTATTTTGATCACCCTGGTTGGCGTGGCGCCCAGTTTTGGCATAGCCGCCCTGCTCCTGCTCCTGGCAGGCTTCAGTTCAGCCGGGTTCCATGCAATTGCCCCGGCGATGGTGAGCGCCAAGGCTGGCAAAAAAGTGGGACGCGGGATGGGCTTTTTCATGGTTGGCGGGGAATTGGGTTTTGGGCTCGGCCCCCTGTTGGTGGTGGCAGTCATCGGCTACCTGACTCTCAAAGGCCTGCCCTGGCTGATGATTCTGGGAATGTTGGCCTCCGTCATCCTTTATTTTCGCCTGAAGGATGCTTCGACCGTCCGCCATGCCCAGGCTGAAGCCAGCTTACCCGTCAGGCAGGCACTGGAAGAGATGAGCGGAATAATGCTGCCGATGATGGGCATTACGTTGATCACCGGATTCTTGACCGCCAATATTGTCAACTTCCTGCCAACTTTTTTGTCGAGCGAAGGCGTGGCGTTCTCGCTGGCAGGCGCTTCGCTATCAGTCGTGGAGTTGAGCGGCACGGTAGGGGTTTTGTTGATGGGCTTCTTCAGCGACCGTCTCGGCCAGCGCAACGTGGTTTTCGGGGGCACCCTGATGTCAGTTGTTTTTTCACTCGGGTTCCTGCTTTTCCAGGGCTGGATTCAAATCATAATGTTAATCGGAGTTGGGATGAGCGCTTTCGTTGCCAACCCGGTTTTTTTATCCATGATCCAAACGCGTTTCGCCCGCAATCGCTCCCTGGCGAATGGCGTTTACATGTCCGGCAGCTTTATCCTGCGCTCAATCGTTGTAGTATTGGTCGGCAGTTTGGCAGACCGCTTTGGCATGCGCCCGGTCTTTGTTGGCAGCGCTCTGGCAGCCCTGCTGGCTCTGCCCCTGGTTTTTATGCTCCCTAAAAAATAAAAATTTATGCAGCGGGCGAATAATCCCCAATCCACAGCACCCAGCCCAACGCCGGATGAACGGCGTTATACAGGCGCAAATCACCCGTGATGAATGGTTCCCCCAGCCGCTCTGCCAGGGTCAGGTAAGCGGCATCGTAGGCGCTGCGCCCAAACTGGCGCGCCATGGGCATACCATCGCCCCATTCCATCGGGTATAGTTCGATGTCCAGCCCGGCAGCAGCTTGTAGGATTTCATCAGCCTGCTTCTTGATGATTCGTCCGCGTCGCTCAGCCTGCAAGACGGCATTAGTTACCTCGCAGATCAACAGCGTAGGGGCTTTCAAACGCTCCAGCCCACCATCATACACTCGCAAAACCAGCTGTGCTTGCGCCTGGGCTTCATCCGGGAAAAATGCGCTCAGCAAAACGCTGGCATCCAGGATCATTCCTCGCCTTCCAGTTCGCGGCGTGAAGCCTGGTAGAGTTCCGAAGCGTTCAACCCGCTCTCACGCAGACTGCGCGAGAGCTCGATTACCTGGCTGAATGCTTTTGCTCGTCGCAAAGCCTCATAATCATCAAGCGAAAGTAAAACTCCGACGGGCTTGCCGCGGTTGGTCAGCCGGATGGGGCTTTGCTGCACTTTCTTGAGCAGGGCGGAAAGCCGGTTGTGGGCATCGGCAATAGAAACATCCAACATAGTTGCCTCCATTTGTCTATCTGATATAGACATTATACCTGACAAACGGAGGGGTTATCGCAAAGACGCTCAGGCCGCGCGGCGAGAAATCTATGTTTTCCGCAGAACATAGAGATTTGAGAATGAAAATTCCTTCTCGCTCTCGAAATGTAGCCCATAATTATTTAATTGTGTCTGCCAATCGATCTCAAGAAAAGCCGAAAAACAGGGTGGCTCAATGCGCGTCCAGACCTTCATAAATGCTCGGTTTGGGCGATTATCCTGTCGCGCAAAATCAATAACACAAAATTTTCCGCCTGATTTCAAGACTCGTGCGACTTCCTCGAAAATTTTTTCTCGTAAATCTTGCTCAAATTCATGCAGGGCAAAAGATACCATGACGATATCAAAACTATTATCTGCAAATTGTATGGCCTCAGCCGACATATTACTGACTTCAAGATTGGTCAGATTTTTCTGGGCTATCTTTTTCCGAGCAACGGACAACATGCCGTCAGAAATATCGATGCCGAGAATCTGACTTTGTTTGCAATGAGCAGCCACGACAATTGAACTTGCCGCTGTTCCAACGCACACATCCAGGATCCGCTGCCGGGTATCGCTGATAACATCCAATAAACCAGAACGAGGATTCCCCTTATCAGCCAAAAGAAATATTAAGTCAAATAGATCATAGAATTTTGATAGGAGTCCATACACCTGGTTGCTATCTTTCGGTTTCATTGAAAATTCCGTATTCCTTGATTTCTATGCCTTAGTTCAACCAGCCACAAGTTAAGCAAGTTGGAATTTTTTCAAGATGACGTTTTTGGGGCACATTGTTTTCACAAAGTCGGGAGCTTTGAACACGAATGCCACGAATAACACGAATTATTTACACTCTGTTCGTGCTATTCGTTATTTCGTGCTATTCGTTATTTCGTGTCATTCGTGATCCTGTTTTGGGCAAATAGCACAAAGACTGGTCTAAAAACCGGCGAAATACTTTTGACATGCTCCATATTGTGACTGATGGCCTTAGTTCTGGCTATTTGACCGGAATCTTACTTTTTACGAAAACCCGTTCTGCTTGATCACCGTCCGGTACCATTTTGCGCTGTCTTTCAGAATACGCTCCTGGGTTTCATAATTAACCCAGACAATGCCAAAGCGCTGACCGTATCCCATGGCCCATTCGAAATTATCCATCAAAGACCAGACGAAATAGCCAGCAAGTGGAACGCCGGCCTGCATGGCCTGGTGTGCCGCGGCGAAATGCGTTTTCAGATAGTTGGTGCGGTACACATCCGGGACATTGCCGTTTTCATCTGGCGGGGTGGAATAGCTCGCGCCGTTTTCGGTAATGTAAATCTTACGCGGCAGATAATTAAAATAAACGCGCGCCAATGAACCGCTCAGACCAGCGGGGTAATTCTCCCAGCCCATTTCAGTCCAATTTTCGGGGGTTTGGGGATGAGGAAAATCAATCTGCGGATCATTATCCGGGACATCTGCGCGCGCCAGACCGCGGCTGTAATAATTAATTCCGATGCAGTCTGTTGGGGTGGCGATGACATTCATATCACCCGCCTGCACAAAATCCAGGCCCTGGGAGAATACGCCCTGTTTTGAAAAATGCTCAAGTATATCCGCTGGATAGCCGCGCCCATACAGAGGCTCGCAAAACCAGCGGAACCATTTGCCATCGTCAATTCTGGCCAGGTCCATATCGGCAGCGCTGTTGGATGCGGGGACTTTCCAGTTAATATTGAGGACGATGCCTGCTTCTGCGTTTGGGCTGTTGCCGCGAATCACCGGCATGGCCCAGCCATGTGAAAGCAAGAGATGGTGCGCGCTGCGCAAGGCAAGCGAGAGATCTGTTAACCCCGGCGCATGAATTCCCATTTCATATCCAAGCCAGGTAACGACGGCTGGTTCATTATGCGTAAACCAATTTTTCACCCGGTCACCCAGCGCGCGCGTGATCACATCCGTATATTCGACAAAGGCTTCAGCCGTGGAACGCGCAGCCCAGCCGCCTTCGTCTACCAATGTTTGCGGAATATCCCAGTGGTTAAGCGTGGCGAATGGCGTGATGTTGGCGGCAAGCAGGCCATCCACCAGGCGGTTGTAGAAATCGAGTCCTTTTTGATTGACCTTGCCGCGCCCTGTTGGCAGAACCCGAGGCCAGGCAATCGAAAAACGATAGGCTTTCAAGCCGAGTTTCTTCATCAACCCGATGTCTTTTTTCCAAAGATGATAATGATCGTTGGCGATGTCGCCGTTTTCGTTATTCTTTATCTTCCCGGGGGTATGGGCGAAGCGATCCCAGGTGGATTCGCCCTTGCCATGTTCATCCCAGGCGCCTTCGATCTGATATGAAGCGGTTGCTGCGCCCCACAGAAAATCATTTGGAAAAAGAAATTTATTTGCCATTTTTTACTCCACTCAAAATTGATTTGCTACCCTGGCTAAGCATTAAATTATTTTATGCTGGCTAGTTCTGCTTCTATCTTTTTAACCATCTCTTGCGGCACGAAGTTGGGATGATTATCGGCAACTTGTTCAAGGGTCAGGGCGTCAGCCATGCTCATATCGGCCATGAGCAAGAATCCGCCAATATGTTTTGAGAGCACGGCGCGGCCATCCGGGTCATTGAGCAGGGCGCCAATGGTCAGGCCAGCATGCAGACGCGCGGCGCGTTTCTCAGCTTCCAGGCTGATATTTCCCGTCAGGCGTATGTCACGGCTGGATGCGCCGACGAGGAGCTCAAACTCTCCCGCTTCTGTTGCCCACGCATTCTTAATCGGGTTGAAATACCAGAAGGCTTCACGGTTGAGCGTAAATGTTACGGTTTTGGTTTGCCCGGATTTAATCTCAACTTTTTCGAAGGCTTTGAGTTCTTTTTCAGGCCGCGCAAAGGTGGACTGCACATCGCGCACGTATAGTTGAACGATTTCCTTGCCCGATCTTGCGCCGGTGTTCGTCACATCCACTTTTACGGTCAGACTTTGGTCGGGGGTGATCGATTTTTTGCTCACCCGCAACTTGCTATATTTGAATGTGGTGTAAGAAAGTCCGTGACCGAAGGGGAAAAGCGGAGCAACTTCTTTTTTGTCGTAATAACGGTAACCAACGAAAATTCCTTCGCCATAGCGCACTTTTCCGTTTTCGCCAGGGTAATTGATGTAGGCGGGGTTATCCTGCAAACGCACCGGGAAAGTGGTCGGTAACTTGCCAGATGGGTTCTCATCGCCAAATAAAATATCGGCCAGAGCGTTGCCTTGTTCCTGCCCATTGAACCAAAGCTGGATGATGGCGGAAACTTTTTTGATCCACGGCATTTCAGTCGGCGAGCCGGCATTCAAAACGACAATGGTATTTTTATTGGCCTTGGCCACGCGCTCGATCAGTTCGTTTTGTCCGCCCGGGAGTTTCAGGTCTGCGCGGTCAAAGCCTTCGGATTCCCATTCTCCGTTCAGGCTGGCAACCAGGACAACAACATCTGCTTTCTTGGCCAGTTTGACTGCTTCGGCAATCAGATCTTTCGCATGCGGCGGCTGGTGGCCAATGGCGACACTGCGCCAGCGTGGATTGCCTTTCCAGTAATATTCCAATTTGAGCGAGTAGGATTTTCCACCTTCGAGGCTAAGTTCGGCGGTGAGCTGCTTGCCCATATCCGTATCATCTGAATGGTCGATGATCAGGTTGCCATCCAGATAAAGTTTGCCCCAACCCACCGCTGAGACGGAAAGGGTGTGCAGGCCAGATTCTTGGGGTGTAAAGAATCCTTCCATGCGCATGGAAAAGGATTCCTGGTCTGCTTTGGGAACAGAGGTGGAAAACCAACCATGCTGAACACGAGTTGTTTTTTCGGAATAAACCGGCGCGCCAGAACATTCGATGCCGTTGAACAAGCTGAGCTGGAGAC
The DNA here is from genome assembly GCA_964536185.1 of uncultured Anaerolinea sp. Taxonomy (GTDB): domain Bacteria; phylum Chloroflexota; class Anaerolineae; order Anaerolineales; family Villigracilaceae; genus UBA5195. The sequence goes on from CAZHWV010000048.1 coordinate 23,565, forward strand.
CGGCGCGCCCGTCTGCGCTGGATAATGTTGCCGGAGCCGGCGCCGGTAGAATCTTGTGGATAAAGCACCCCGGCGCGAAAGTTACTTTGATATTCTTGCCGGCGCGATTTTGGATGCCTTCAAGCGGGGTGATCACATAATGCGGGTTGACAGATGAGCTGCCGCCGCCCAGGATCTGCGCCGCGTTTGCATACGGGCCAATGACCACAATGGAATTGACTTTCTTGAGCGGCAGCAAACCGTCGTTTTTCAGGAGGACAAGCGCTTCTTGCGCGGTTTGACGCATGATTTTGCGGTGGCGGGGCTTGTTCTCGCTTCGTTCAGGCTGAAGCGTGGGATTTTCAAACAGGCCTGCTTTTTCAAGCACATTCAGCAGGCGCCGGACCTTGTCATTGAGCCCGGCTTCACTGAGCGTACCATTCGACAATGCTTTCTTGACAACTTCATTTGACATCCAACGCGCCGGGCCGGGCATTTCGAGATCGAGTCCGCCGCCAGGAACAGCCTCATCGTAGGTACCGAACCAATCGGACATGACGATGCCGTCGTAGCCCCATTCACATTTGAGGATTTCCAGCAAGGCGTGATCATATTGACAGGCATAGGTTCCATTGATGCGATTGTAGGAAGACATGACTGCCCAGGGATTGGCGTTGCGGATGGCGATGCGGAATGGCTCCAGATAAATCTCGCGCAATGTGCGTTCATCGACCTCGGAACTGATCGAGAAGCGTTCGTATTCCTGATCATTGGCGATGAAGTGTTTGATGCACGCGCCCACATTGTGATCCTGAATTCCTTTGATGTACGCGCTGGCGATCATGCCACTCAGAAATGGGTCTTCGGAATAGCACTCGAAGTTACGCCCAGCGATGGGAGTGCGGTGGATGTTGACCGTGGGGGCCAGCAGGATGTGAGCGCCTTTGGCCTTTAATTCATCCGCCAGCACGTTGCCAACTTTTTCAACCAGATCAGGATTCCAGGTTGCGCCCAGCGCGGCGCCAACCGGTGTGGCCACGGACTGCGCAGCCATGCTGCCCCAGGCGCCACGCGCACCGTTGGGGCCATCGGTCGTTTTAAACTGCGGGATACCCAAACGCGGAACGGCAACACTGTGCCAAAGGTCCGCCCCGGCGAGCATGGATATTTTTTCGTCGAGGGTCATTTGGGTGAGTAGATCGTCAATGCGTGACATAAGTTCCTCCAAATAGATTGAAAGCTGATCAGGCTGGATGCGCCGGGTTTCAGCGGGTAAGTCCTTTTTTGATTTGATTTCGTTGCTCCAAAGCCAAACTTAATCCACCTGCTTCCATGCCTAACAAAACAGCGCCAACAACAGGCTTAACTTCTGCCACGATTAATTGCGCTTTGGGCGCAAGCGCGTGGATGGTTGCCCGCATGGGCGCAATCAGCGCTTCGCCACTCTTGAACATGGAGCCGATCAAGGCAATCTCAAATTCGAGGTTTTCAAAATTTAGTTGGCGGATCACTGCGTTGGCCAACTCGCCAAGTTCCACGCCAGCCCATTTGATAATTTCCTGTGCCAGCGCGTCCCCTTGCGCGGCGGTATCAAAAACGATGAAAGCGGCATCTGCGCCAATCGCATAATCCCCATTGGTGTAGCCTTCTATCAGGTCTTCAAGGTCTTTTGCGTTGACATACTTGATGAAAGCTTCGGCCAGCGCGGTGGGCGGCAGGCGTTTTATCCACGAGTGGTTGACGATCTGCATGGCGTGAATGATCAGTTCACTGGCGCCTGCATTTTCACCCATCAAGGCGCCATGTCCCGTAACGCGGCCCTCGCGTTTGTGGTCCTTATCCCAGCCGCGGCAATTGCATCCCGTGCCAGAGACGACCGTAAGCCCCCAGCTTTCGCTTGTGCCGGCCAGCAACCCAAGAACAGCATCGTTAACCATGCGGTAGGGGGCGCTCAAACCGAGGTTGTTGATTATCTTTTCCATGGCAGGTACTTCGGCAGACCAGTCAAAACCGGCGATGCCAAAGCCTGCGCCGGCAATTTGATCGCTTTGGATTTTTGCATCCTGGATTGCCCCATCCATGGCTGCGCATAGCGCGGCCTGCATGCCATCGAAGCCAACAGTTTCGTGATTGCCAGAGCCGCTCTGGCAATCACCGATTGGGTTGCCGTATTCATCCGCGATCAACGCGGCAGTCTTGGTCGAACCGATGTCTACGCCGAGATAGTATTTCATTTCGCTCTTCTACTATTTAAAAAACTGAGGTAAGTGTTCGCGATGGATTGAGAGCATATCATCAAGCACATCCTGGACCTTATCCGCTTTTGGGCCGATGGGATGCGCAAGCAGCGCCTGATAGGCCGCATCCCGGTCACCATATACAGCGGCCTGAACCGTCAACAGCTCATAAGATTTGACCGCAGAGATCAACCCGAAGCATACGCTGGGCAGCGGTTCAGTGGCAATCGGCGTAATGCCGCTCTTCTTGACGCTGGCGGGCATTTCCAAAACCCATTCCGCAGGCCATTCTTTTACTGCGCCATTGTTTTTGAGGTTGAGCACGTGAGTCTCACCGAGATCATTGTAATGCGCATTGAGCAGTTGTGTGGCAGCGGTTGAATAATATGCGCCGCCGCGTTTCATTAATCCCGCGGGTGGCTCGCTGAGGTTTGGATCTGCGTAGTCGCGCAGTAATTCCTTTTCCACTTCGATGACTTCCTCAGCGCGGGAGGGCGGCCATTGGGCCTGTTCTTGCAATTTTTTATCAGTGTGATAAAAATATTGTAAATAATAGTTTGGGATCATGCGCAAAACTTCGATCGTGCGCGACTCCCATTCCGGGTGGATTTCTTTTTTTAAATTTTCAAGATACTGCTGAATAACTTGCGGCCAGACATCCTCGCCATCGATTGTGAAACCACGATGCCAGGATAGATGATTCAATCCGAGCGTTTTCAACTCCGTCCGCTCTACATCCACCTTTTCACCTGTAGCCTGTTCGAGATCGGTGATGATATGCATCCTGGTTGTAATCGGGACATTGCAGACGCCGACCGAGGCAATCTCCGCTGCATATTGGCTCAATGCCTGGGTGATCAAACCCGCGGGATTGGTGAAGTTTACCAACAGTGCGCCGGGTCTGGCCAGCGCCTGCATATCCCTGGCGATTTGGAGAATGACAGGGATGGTGCGCAAGGCTTTGCCCATACCGCCCACGCCTGTAGTTTCTTGACCGATCAAACCGTGACGCAAGCCGAGGTACTCGTCTCGTTTTCGCGCTTGCATGTGCCCCACGCGTAACTGGGTTATGACATAGTCCGCATCTTTAACGGCGGCGCGCTGGTCTGTAGTCAAGATTACATTGAAACGAGACCCTTTGGCTGCGACCATGCGTTGGGCGAACCCACCGACAATGTCGAGGCGCTGCCTGTCAATGTCCATCAAGCAGAGCTCGGTGAGCGGAAATTGATCCAGGCGCGCAAGAAACCCGTTGATGAGTTCGGGGGTATAGGTTGATCCGCCGCCAATCACGGCTACTTTCAACATAGGTTTGTCCTTTTTTATTCCAGATGAATGGGCTTGAGCCTGGCGCTTATTGCAAAGCTACTGACCCAGGCTGTGAACTTGCTCTAATAAACCTGCCAGCATGGTCTCTGGGGGCATTTTCAGGGTTTGCTGTTGGAACATAAGCACGCTGACGAGGGGCATATCATTCATCATCTGCATGATATCGCCCATACCCAGGGCATCACCTTCGTTCTTTTCTTCTCCATCCCAAGCAGG
>CAZHWV010000049.1:0-27200 GCA_964536185.1 uncultured Anaerolinea sp.
ATTCTACTCCGTTTCGGTCGCTAAACCCCTTTCAGGGGGTAGCGGAAAATAGGTACATAGTGCAAAATGCGGGGCACGGCGGCTTTTTGGAGGCTGCGCCAGAAGAATACCCAGGCCGCATTTTGGCTTTTTTAGAAAAATACATGTTTCAGCGGTCAATCATAATTCTTATTCAAATAGTGGCTCCAGCTTGAGCCGTTCACTCAGATCCTGCATTTGGCGATCGGTAGGACGAGAATCAAAATGATGAGCCGATTCAAGAATTCGCGGAAGAAGGTTAATGTCGCCTGCAGTGTTTAGGAACACTTGGGGGTTACCCAGGACCCAATGCATGGCGAGCTGAATGTCTGCATGATCCTCAATTGGACGATACCAGGTGGTTCGGTTTTGTCGCACATCGTTCCAGGGTGAGCGGGTAATGCCTTTAATCGTTTGCACGGCAATATTACGCACTTTACAGACTGCAAGCACCTTGTTGAAATTTTCAGCATAGCGCGGATTTTGCATCATAATGTAATTGTACGGGAGGAGTACGGAATCAAAATCAAATTGGGCGAGCGAGCGCAGATGAAATTCTGGAACGGGCACACCGTGACCTGTGACTCCTATAAAGCGGACAAGCCCTTCATCACGTGCCTGTAAGACGGCTTCGATTACTCCCGCAGGGCCAAAGGCTGTTGTCCAATCAGGTTCTTCGTGCAAGCTGTGGAGCTGAATCATGTCCACTTGATCAACATGCAGCAAATCAAGCGAGAGGCGAATTTGATCGTATGCGGCTTGCTTCGTGCGCTGGTCTGTTTTTGTGGCGAGGAAAAACTGTTTTCCATGACGCCGAATCCAATCCCCCAATACCTGTTCGGCGTGACCATAGCTGGCTGCTGTGTCCACGTGATTAATCCCATTTTGCAGAATCAGATCCATGGTGGCATCGACATCTTTTTGCGGCGTTTCCCAAAAAGCTGCAGCACCGAAGATCGCGCGAGTACTTTGGTGTCCAGTACGACCAAAAGTCAGGGTAGGGATCAAGTTTTTCTCCATAATTATGTTGATTTCATTTTTTCATTCTTTCCATTGCTGAGCGGACTGCCTGCATCTGCAAAGACTATATTTCTCGATAAACTCTTCGAGCGCCTCATAAAAATGACTGCTCCGTACACCAAGTCTTTCCCAAATCTGACAACGGAAAAAATATACATAGATGCAGGATGATTTGATCTCATATTTGACTTTGGATATTTATATATTAAGCGGCGGTTTTGTTCCTGGCGGAATTGGGGAAACGTATTTAGCCGCGGCGCGTTTTTGTTTGAATTCTTCTTTCGCCTTCTCGCGGATACTTTCGTTCTGCATAAATTCCAAAGCGCTCAATGCCATCACTTTTCCGGCGTACAACATGCCGCGTTGACCGATGCCCATTTTGCCTTGAGCCACAATCTGCCACGAATGGCCGGGGGAGCCTAATGCCCAACAAGCGGTGAATATCTGCCCGGTAGGTACAACCCATGAGACATCGCCAACATCCGTCGAACCAGGCAAAACGATCTCGGATTTGAAGGGTGGCAAAATATCTTCGTACAGAACAATATCTTTAAGTGCGGCAACGGCAATCGAATCCAATCCATAAACGTAGGCGCTTGTCTCGAGGCTGTCTGACGGTATGGATTTGGAAAGTTCGCGTGCGAAGGCATGTTCTTCGTCATTAAACTTCGGCGCGCCAACCTCAGCTAGTTTAGATTGCAGGACTTCATTGATGGTTTCATTCAGAAGCATATTGGACATGCCCGAGTGCACAACAATATCAAGCTCGGTACCGGTCATCAATGCCGCTCCTTTGGCAATATTTTTGACTCGTTCAAATAACGCATCCAGTTGATCTGTGCGCGGCGCGCGCACGCTGTAAAGGGACTCTGCTTCGGCGGGGACAACATTCGGGGCAATCCCGCCGCCGTTGATGATTACGTAATGTACACGCGCATCAGGGATCATGTGCTCACGCAAATAATTGACACCCACGTTCATCAATTCAACCGCATCCAGCGCACTGCGACCGTTAAACGGATCTGCCGCAGCGTGAGCTGTCTTGCCATGGAATTTGAATGAGACGCGATAGTTGGCAAGGAAATTCGCATACAGTGTTCCGTTGAATGTATCGGGATGCCACGTCAGGCAGATATCCACAGCATCGAAAACACCGGCATTGGCCATGAAGGCTTTACCGCCGCCGCCTTCTTCTGCAGGACAGCCATAATATTTGATCATGCCTCTCACTTCGCCCGCGTCGATGGATTGTTTGATTGCCAAGCAGGCCGCCAGCCCAGCCACACCGAGCAAGTTATGTCCACAACCGTGCCCAGGAGCTCCGTTCGCGAGCGGCTTTTTATATGGAACACAATCCTGACTCAGTCCCGGCAGAGCATCGAATTCGCCCAGGATGCCGATCACGGGGCCGTCCGCATTTCCGTAACTGGCCACAAAAGCTGTCGGAATATCGGCCACTCCACGCTCAAGTTTGAAACCGCCTTCTTCGAGCGCGTCTTCCAGTGTCTTGGATGATTCGAATTCCTTATATCCCAATTCGGCATAGCCCCAGACTTCATCGCTAAGGCGGGTGAACATCGAGTGGTTTGATTCAATCCAGGTAGTGATATCCATTTATTCTCCTCGTTTATAGCCTAATGAAAAGGGGTGTCTGTCCCCCACCGCGGCCGGTAGTGAATGCGTAATAGTTGGTATTATAACGGCGTCTTGAGGAAAGGCACGGATTGCTCGGACTGAATCTGCGCCTGTTTGGGAGAATATTATCTCTGGCGCTGCTTCTGATGCCAGCCTCCCAGCCCACCCAGGAATCAGGGAACATGACAACTGCCTGGAATGTGAGGCAGATGTGGAAGTGTGAATCCAAAATCTGCTGATTTCGATTCACACTTTAGGTTTTTTTCAGGGCGGCGGCCAGTTCGTTGAAATAATCACCCAGCTTGCGATAACCGCAGGGATCGCCAGTCATGTCTTCTTTGCTCCAGGTATATTCCAAAAAGCGGAACAAGGCATAATTGGTGTAATTGACCAGGCGCATCGCCTGGGTAAAAATGGAAAACTGCCAGAGTGGTTTGATTTTTATATTGGCCGGGCGGTCTAAAGCCCGGAATGCCATTTCTGCTATTTCTTGCCGGGTCAAAACCTCCGGTCCGCCAAGGTCCTTTTCGACATTCCACAGGGCTGGGTCTGTAATTGCCCGGGCAACTTCCTCGCCAAAATCGAGCGCGTGGAGGGATTGATCCGCATATTCGGCAGACCGTACAGATTAACCACCCCTTTCTTGGCTGCGGATTCGAACAAATAACTGATGTCATTAAAATAACCGGTTGGGCGGAAGATGGTGTAGCGCAACCCGGAGGCTTTAATGGCTTGTGCCACTCGTTCGCGGGCATCTGCCACAGGGCTGTATTTTGCCATTTCGGCGGAACGAACCGCCGTGATGAAAATAAAATGCTTGATCCCGGCTTTTTTGGCTTCATCCAGGATGTCCAGGTTGGCTTGGTAATCGATCTCCCAAATGGTAGGCTTGCGTCCGCCAGTATGAAAGATCAGCTAATTCAACCCGCAGCGCCCGCGAGTAAAATTTTCATTCTTGATCCTCACTTTTCCTGAGAATTTTTCCCGATCACAAGTTGAACGGTTTCCCAAAGTCAATCTGCTCGAAACCCCGCTCAAAGATGACCGCCAGCAGTTGTTGCTAGCGTGGCAAGGTTCCCGTAGAAAATTCCCAGCCCCGTGTTTGAAAATTTCCCGTAGATGGCAGGCTTTCTTTCCAGAAAAAATGATTAGTTGGATGTTCCCAAACCCAGCGCCTCGGCGATCGAGCTCACCAGCGCACCAACCACATATTTTCGATACGATCCCACCGGGCAACCCGCATAAATGCCGGTGGTTTTGCCCGCGTGGAATTTTCGCACGAGCGGTTTCTCCCAGTCGGGATATGGCACCGGCGCATTGTGATCGTAATCGGGGAAGGGGGTGAACTTTTTCATGGCGTGGAAAATCATCAGGTCGGTGTTTTCCGCCGGGAAATCGGTCGGCAGTTCGATGATAAAGTCGTATCCTTCCTTAATTCCCTCGGCGTAGGCATCTTTGGTATCCAGTTTGGCGTTTTTGGGGTCCCAGTATTCGTCGGCATACTCATCAAAGGTCCAGATGACCTCCCACTTGCCGCCGCGCGCGCTCATAATTTCACGCACGCTTTTTTCAAGCGGCACGCGGTACAGGTGCGCGCGTTCATCTTGCGTTTCTTTCTTGAATGGATGCCCATGCCGCGAAAGGAGAACCCGGACACTGGCTTCTTTGGGAAGCTCTGCCATTTGGTCGCGCAATATGGCGGAATAAGCCTCAGGCATCGACGGCTGGTTGCCCAACTGGTCAGCCTTGATTACTTGCGCCCGCCTGGCCACATATTTGTGAAGCAAAGAGAAAGCATGCCCATAATCTTCAAAATCCGTGTAGACCGGGCAGTTGATCCCCTGATAGACTATCTTTTGGCAGCCAGCAGCGAGCAGTTCATCTACCGCGAGACGCAGGGTCTCGGGATACATATAGAAAGCATTGCGGAACTCCGTTCCCGGAGCTCGCGCCGCAAGCGTCTCAACTGCCTCAGCATAGACCTTCCGCAGTTGGCTGCGCCAGGCCACCCTTTTCTCGGGGATCAGTTTTCCGTAATACCAGCCGATGATTTTAGCGCCGACCTTGTCGCAGACATCCGGCGCGCCGTTTTTGCCATCGCCGAGATACAGGAAATAGCCATGATCCCAGGGATTTTTCTTGACCCCTGGCGGAATCCACTTAACCGGGCATTCGACATACGGTTTTCCCGCCTGATTGGTGAATGAACCCTGGGCGTCCACCAATTGTTTGGGTTTAAATTCATCGCGCGCGAGCGGGTTGTCCGGGTCGATCAACCCGATGCCTTTATCGGCTAGAATCAGCGGGATCAAAAACGGCGGCAGGGTATAGTGGAAAACATGCTCCATGAAGTTGGCATAGAACTCGAATTCATAGTCCTCGGGTAATCCGCTCTCAGCGACGATCACGCCCACTTTTCCGGGAGCTCGTTTCGGCTGGTTTTTAAAGAGGACTTGGTAGCCGTATTGTTTTCCATAGCGGAGGCGGTCCAAAAATTCCATCACAACCTTCCTGTAGGGAGTTTATGCCCGTATGCTTGAAAGTTTTTGTAAAGCAAAGGCTTGGGTAATTCATCGGTCAATCTATCCCGAGCACGAATCGTGGCCGGTAAACCCACGCGCCATTATCTTCGCGACGATGTTAGAGCAGGACCATCTGGACGCGCACGCCCACCTACGCTTCGGACGGGTAGCCCTGGTCGATCAGTTCGCTTGGCAAGTAGTCCGAGTGCATCCACCAGGAGGGTGGATGGCGCCAGGGTGATCGTGTCTTCGATGGCCCTACTTCTGCGTACTCATCATCCATGAACCTTGGCGGGTTTCCAGCAGTTCATCGAGCGAACTGGTCTGCGGGGCAGTGATGGAAATAACCAATAAATGCTGTTCCTGGCTGGCATTGGCAATGCGGCGATGGGGAATATTTATGTAATAAGCCAGGTCGCCCTGGGCGAGTTCGATTTCTTCACCAGTTTCCGCGATCAGTCGGGCCTGGCCCTCAAGAACATAGAGCAGTGTGTCAGCTTCATGCTGGCGAAAATGGGGCTCATCCTTTCCTGGGGCGATGTTGACCAGCAACGGTTCCATCCGCGCATCTGGGCGGTTAGCCAACAGGGTAACTGCGGCTGGCCTCTGGTCGGCAAGCCCCAGACTTTTTACAATTTCATCCCGGCGGGTGACTTGCACTGGACTGGCAGTCTCATTGCGGAAAAAATGTACCATATGGACCTGGAAGTAAATCGCCAGTCGTTCCAGGTTATCCACGCTGATCGAGACTTTGTCACGCTCCAACATGCTGATAAAAGACAAGGAAAGACCGGTATCGGTGGCGACCTGGTCCAGGGTCAGCCCACGGGTTTGACGCAATTCACGGATGCGAGGACCAATTGACGGCATATTAAATAATCTCCTGTTTTCATTATTTTTAAAATATTTCATTATTATAATAGCATAATTTCAGTATTAAACAAATTGCAATTGTAATTTTCGTATACGACGAAAATCACTCTGCTTTTTTGGGGATAGCCATTATCAAAAAAAGTTGCATTGCAAACCCGTGGCGCATTTCAATTATTTTCAGATCTTACATAGCTAAAATTGACAGGGGTACGAATAGATAGACCGGGGAAGATGCTGGCGTCCAAGAAGAAAACTTCCTGGATGGAAACAATTTTGGCTTGAAAGTCTTCCGGGGTGTTGGCCATTGCCAACAATCGGAGACACGCATCGACCGCCATCGTCTGGTACCAGGCGGTGGTCTTGTTGAATTGTCCAGCGATCAGCGTGGAAATGGGTGGGTCTCGTCGGTAGGTTTCCCACCATCCCGGCGGGGCTTTTTCTGTGGTTACCACAGGAGTTAGAACTCACCAAATTCAATTATTCGAAATTATCGCGGAAATAGTGACACATAATAGCAATGCGATAAGGTGATGGTTACGCCATTCGTTCGCTTATTATGACTGAATTAACTTCTAGCTACCTGACAGTTTCGGATGGTCAGGCGAAAAAAGTGTGACCAAGACGGTCTAGGAATTGGTCAACTAGCTTCAATGGAACGCAAACCGATCTGAAAAATGCGCAAATCTTTTCGATCAGAACGGTCAACCAGGAAGCGTTCAGGAGTATCAATCAGTTTTGCGCTTGTGACTATAAGCCAAGTATGCAATAAAGCGTCGGCCAAAGTTAAACGTGACAAGCGCAGAAAGTCAGAGCAACCCTTATTTTTGCAAACTGTCAGGTAGGTAGTTATTTGTGTTTGATGGGCTGAGTTTCTGACATCCATTAGTTCAATTAGATAATAACCTGACCTTTTCCCACCTTTCACAATCCTCAGTATGAAATTTAGACCTTATGAGAAGCTATAAACAGGTTATGAGACTCAATTTCTGACAGAGTTGGCTGTCAGCGAAAACAAAACTGGGAACTACTGGTTACGCTATCGAAGAGTGTTAGTCCGTCAGTAAATCCTGTATAATATACGCGATAATTGGAAGATAAAAATCCTAAAACGGAACACTCTGATGGCAAATAGACGCGCCCAACTCGATCAACTTGATTACGATATCATCCAGGCATTGCATACCGATGCGCGTGTTGCTGCCTCCGAAATCGCGCGCCAGACAGGTACGAATGAGCGGACCGTGCGCAAACGGATGGATCGTCTCATGGCTGAGGGAGTTATCCGTCTTACGGCGGTCTTGAACCCCCAGGCATTCGGTTATGTCACTGCTGCCGACATTCTACTCGATGCTGATCCTACCCAAGAAGACGACATTCTAAAAAAATTGATGTCGATGCCTGAGATCACATATCTTGCTTTCGGGCAGGGCAGCACCGAAATGTCCATTGAAGCCCGTTTTAAAGATAACGATGCCCTGCGAGAATTCATCCGCCGTGTTTTGCCTGCCATCCCCGGTTTGACCGTGACCCGCTATGCCCTCGTTCCTCGTATTTTACGCAACATCGACGAGTGGATGCCCCCCAAAGAAGATTTCGGAATAGAATAATTTCACGAATACTTCCAACTTGCCCCTGCCTTCCCAAAATAATTCTCAAAACGCCTCGTTTTCAGGAGGCGTTTTTTGTTGCCGAAAACCTGGAAACTCTCAATTCCAGCACAATCCATGACTTTTATCACTACATAATATGATTAAATATGTGTATAATGAAAACAATAACGGAATAATAAAGTTCCGAAACGGAATATATAAAATAAAAAAGGATAATACTCCATGACCATTCGACACTTCATTGATACGCAGGATTTCACCAAGAAAGAACTACTCGACATTATCGAGCTCACTCGCAAAATCAAAGCCGCCGATAAGCAAGGCTGCACTCCAAAGCTGCTGGAAGGTGCTTCCCTGGCGATGATTTTTGAAGAACCATCCACTCGCACGCGCGTTTCCTTCGAGGTCGCCATGACCGAGTTGGGTGGGCACGCGTTGTATCTCAAGCCTGGCGAAATCCACCTCGGCGTCCGCGAATCTATGTATGACACCGCCAAAGTTCTTTCGCGCATGTGCGATGCCGTTTTTTGCCGCGCGCTCAAACACGAAACCGTGACCGAACTTGCCAAACACGCCGAAGTGCCGGTATTCAACGGCCTTACTGATTACAACCATCCCACTCAGGTGGTTTGCGATGCAACGACCATGCTCGAACACATCCCCGCCGGGAAGAAACTCGAAGATCTGAACGTCACCTTCATTGGCGACGCCACCAATGTGCTCTCTTCCCTGATGCTGATGTGTACCAAACTGGGTATGAACTTCACTCATGCCGCCCCCAAGAAATACCAGGCTCCCGAAGAATGGCTGACGTGGGCCAGGGAAAACTGTGCCGTTTCTGGCGGAACCGTTACGGTTACCGAAGATCCTGTCGCTGCCGTGAAAAATGCCGATTTTGTCTACACCGATCTGTGGTGGTGGGTGGGTCAGGAAGACCAGATTGCCGAGCGCCGTGCCGCTTTCATGCCCGATTACCAGGTCAACAAGACTTTGTTCGAAAAAGCCCCCTTGCACTGCAAATTTATGCACAACCTGCCTGCCTCGCGAGGCGTGGAAGCTACCGACGACGTGATGGATCATCCGCGTTCGATCATCTTTGATCAGGCTGAAAATCGCTTGCACGCCGAGAAGGGTTTGCTGGTCTATTTCGTTTATCCCTGTCTCAAACGGCCATCCGAAGAATTGAAAGCCTTTCATAAGGGACAGATTGAGAATTTCTTGAACGACCCGAAATTGGGGAAATAGCTTCTCATCCAAAAAGGAACACGCAACACAAATCGCGTGTTCCTTTTTTTTCTGCAAGGAATTGTTTGACTATGACTGTCTCATCCCAAAAGGGCTTTAAAAAAGTCCTAAAATCCCTCGATATGACGCTCTTCACCGTTTGCGCCATCATCGTGATCGACACGCTGGCCGCTTCGGCCTCGATTGGCGTCTCATCCATATCTTGGTGGATCATTACGCTGGTGCTGTTCTTCATTCCTTACGGCTTGATCACTGCCGAACTTGGCTCTACCTATACTGAACAGGGCGGCTTGTATGGCTGGATCAAGCGTGCTTTTGGTGAAAAATGGGCCGCCCGTTCCACCTGGTATTACTGGATCAATGTGGCGCTGTGGATGCCGTCAGTCTATATCCTGTTCGCTGGTATGTTTGCCCAATTGTTTTTCCCAGATATGGGTCTGTGGGCAAAAATCCTGATCGGCATTGCCATGACCTGGGTCACCGTCTGGATCGGCACGATTACGCTCGAAGCCGGGAAGTGGGTTCCCAATATCGGCGCATTCCTGAAAGTGGCGATCATGCTCGTGCTGGGCATTGGCGGCATTGTTTTTGCAATCCGCAATGGGGTCGCCAACGAAATCTCATTTGCCACCCTTATGCCATCCTGGGGAGCAGGTCTGGCCTTTTTACCAGTCATCGTCTACAACTTTATGGGTTTTGAATTGATGTCCAGCGCGGGTGAAGAGATGGAAAACCCCGGGCGCGATATTCCCATGGCCATTATCACCTCGGGCGGCCTAATTGCTTTCTTCTACCTGCTTGCCACCCTGGGTATTTTACTGGCGCTGCCGCTCGATCAGATCGGCCTGATTTCGGGCGTTATCGATACACTTAAAGCGATTGTTGGGGATAGCGGTTTTGGTGGTGTACTTGTCACCATTCTTGGCGTGGGCGCGCTCTATACCTTCCTGGCGAATATGGTCACCTGGTCGATGGGCGCGAATCGCACTGCTGCGGAAGCCGCCAACGAAGGCGAACTCCCAGCTTTTTTTGCCAAGCTGCACCCAGTCAACCAGACTCCTATTGGCGCGTATGTGCTGACTGGCGTCATTTCGACGCTGGTTCTGGTGGCCTATGGTTTTATTGCCCAGAGCGACGAAGCTTTATTTTGGACGCTGTTTGCTTTTTCCTCGATCATTTTCCTGCTGCCCTATTTGGCGCTTTTTCCCGCTTTTCTCAAACTGCGTTATTCCGACGCTGATGCCAAACGCCCTTACAAAGTCCCAGGCGGTAACATCGTCGCCTGGATCATGTCCATTGTCAGCCTCATTTTCATCCTTCAGGCGATAGTCTTCTTCATCTGGGTGCCCGGCGAGCCGGCTGACTGGGCGTACGCCACCCCGGTGCTGATTGGTGTTGTCGTTACCATCCTGATTGGCGAAATTATCCTGTGGTGGACCAAGCGATAAGAGAACCTTGCGTGTTCCGGTTTTTATCGGAACACGCAAGCATGTTTCAGGAGAACCCCATGTCCCTTACCCTCGAATCAACACCTCGCTCCGATAACTTTTTCATGCCTGCTGAGTTTGCTCCCCACACTGGAACTTGGATGCTGTGGCCACAGCGCCCCGATAATTGGCGGATGGGCGGCAAACCAGCGCAGAAAGCCTTTGCGGCAGTTGCCAGCGCCATCGCGCAGTTCGAACCGCTGACAATGGGTGTCAATCCCGATCAGTATTCCAACGCCCGCCAGATGCTCCCTGCGCACATCCGTGTGGTTGAAATTGCCAACAACGACTCCTGGCTGCGTGATTGTGGTCCGACCTTTGTCAGGGATGGCAAAGGTGGTTTGCGCGGCATCGATTGGGTTTTCAACGCCTGGGGCGGGTTGTTCAACGGCTTATATTTCCCCTGGGATTTGGACGAAGCTGTGGCCCAGAAAGTACTCGAAATCGAGCGGGTTGACCGTTATAAGGCTCCATTTGTTTTGGAAGGAGGTTCCATTCATGTGGACGGCGAAGGAACCTGTGTCACTACTGCGGAGTGCCTACTCAGTCCTGGCCGCAACCCGGGTTTGACGAAAGACCAGATTGAAGCCTATCTCAAGGATTATCTCAACGTTGAAAAGGTGCTCTGGATTCCTCGCGGAGTTATCCATGATGAAACTACCGGTCATGTTGATAACTTGGTGTGTTACCTGCGCCCCGGTGTAATGGCGTTGACCTGGATAGACGATAAATCTGATCCGCAGTATGAGCGCTCTGCGGAAGCGTATGACTACCTGATGTCCGTCACCGATGCCGAGGACCGCAAATTGGAAGTTCACAAAATCCATCAGCCGAACCCGATCCTGATCGCACCCGAAGAAGCCGAAGGTGTGGACGCGGTAGATGGCACCCAGCCGCGCGAAGCCGGTGACCGCATGGCAGCCTCATATATCAATTTTTACTTATGCAATGGCGGCGCAGTGGTGCCTACTTTTGGCGATCCGCACGATGCCGCGGCGTTAGCAACCATTCAACACCTTCTACCAGAGCGACGGGTGGTAGGCGTACCCGCGCGCGAAATTCTCCTCGGCGGTGGAAATATCCACTGCATCACACAGCAACAGCCCGGAAAGTAAATGAAAAACGAGTAATGGGTTGATTCTCCGGCTTAACTCATTACTCGTTTCCATTTTTTTAGCTCCAGTTGGAATACCAAAGCGCGAGCAGCGTTTTCTCTGCTCGCGTGTGGCATGCATGGGTGTTATTTTTTAGAGCAGGCGAAAGACGGGGCAGTAAATTCATCAACTACTGATACTCAAATGGATGGCTTATAATTGGGCTCAAACTTTTATGCTGGGCTAGTGACCGGGCTGCGCAATGTTGCTTGAAGTATGCATTGAGGATGTGTTGGAATGGTTGGCGGAGTAATTAAATATTGGGTTATGCTAATAGCCTGTGTGCTCGAAATCGAAGGGCCAGACGCGTATTCAGACCTAACTGAGCGTTGTGGCCTAGTGGTAATTTTAGATACAAAAATTTTTTACCACGGTTACGCTGGAAATCGCCATCATCCAACCTGAATCAAAAACAGCGAAGTCACAAGACCACGTTGTTTGCTCAAAAGGGAAGGTATTCTAATGAATTACCCAAGCATTTTTAATGATGTGATCGGACCTGTAATGCGCGGGCCATCCAGTTCGCACTGCGCCGCGGCATTACGGATCGGCAGGATTGCAAAAGATTTGATGGAAGGCAGGATTGAAGAAGTACTCATTGAGTTTGATACTCAAGGTTCGCTTGCCACCACGCATGCCAGCCAGGGATCGGATATGGGTCTGTTTGGCGGCCTGCTTGGATGGGAGACGACTGATGAAAGGTTGGCTGAGTCTGCAAGCGCATTACTCGAGGCTGGAATAAAATTTGACATAAAAATCCTGGATATTGGTGCAGCCCACCCTAATACTTATCAGTTGATGCTCAAGAATTCGATCGAAACCCACTCGCTCACAGCCATATCAACCGGGGGTGGAATGATCGAGGTAATCGAGATTGATGGCATCCGGGTTTCGATGGCGGGTGACTATTTTGAATCCCTGATCTTCCTGGACTCAAATGGAGATGAACTAATAAATTACTTGAAAACCAGGATCAAGGCTGACAAGATTATTCTAATGGGTAAGCCTGACCATCAACTCATTGTCGTAAAAGCACAAAACTTTCTGGACGAAAATATAATTTTCGATCTTTTAGCAATGGACCCGGTCCGATCCGTAAAGAAAATATCGCCAGTTTTGCCGGTACTATCTCACAAAAATATTCAAGTTCCGTTTATTACCTGCGATGAGATGCTGGATTACAACACAGGCAAAGATCTTGCGTTGTGGGAGCTGGCGGTACGTTATGAAAGTGCAAGAGGTAATTTATCTGAAGATCAGGTAGTAGAAAAAATGAGGGATATTGTCTGTATCCTGAAAAAATCCATTATGCTTGGAATTCGCGGGACAAAATATGCCGATCGAATTCTGGGATATCAGTCTGGGCAATTTCAAACTTTAATGGATAATCAAAAACTGTTGGATAGCGGTATGCTCAACCAGATCATCCTCAGTGTTACGGCACTGATGGAGGTAAAAAGCTCGATGGGGGTGATTGTGGCTTCGCCGACTGCCGGGTCTTGCGGCGGCCTTCCAGGTGCATGTATCGGGGCAGCCGGTGCGATGGGTTTGTCTTTGGAAGAGAGCACGCATGCGATGTTGGCTGCCGGGTTGATTGGGGTATTTATCGCAGCTCACGCGACTTTTGCTGCAGAGGTGGGAGGCTGTCAGGCAGAATGCGGAGCTGGTTCGGGTATGGCTGCAGCAGCATTGGTGACACTGGCGAAGGGCAGTACCAAACAGGCGGTTAATGCAGCTTCGATGGCGCTCCAAAATTTAATGGGAATGATATGCGACCCGGTAGCGAACAGGGTTGAAGTGCCCTGCCTTGGGAAAAATGTAATGGCTGCCAGCAATGCCCTGGCGTGTGCTAATATGGCAATAGCAGATTTCGATGCAGTTATTCCCTTGGATGAAGTGATCGAAACAATGGATCGGGTTGGCAAGAGCATTCCTGTTGAGCTACGCTGTACCGCTCTCGGTGGGTTGTCGATTACAAAGACTTCGATCGCGATTGAAAACAAATTAAAAGTAAGCCGGCCGGCAGGTAAATAGAGACGAGATCCGGCGAAAAAACACAATTATGCGCCGCCACCATCTCTCCAAAAAGCGTCATCTGCAAACTGGCAGCCACCAAGCTCCCGGTCTCCCTGCTGGTTAAAGTGGCGGATCGCAGGCTGCATTGGAGAGTAAATACAGATGGCGATCGTTATAAATATTGGTAATGATCGGCTACTATAAATTTTTGATAAATTTCTCACCGGTAGAGAGAATAATATCATGGTCGTGGGGTGGTTTGGACTCTGTGATTTGACGAATCGTTTCCTGTTTTAACATGTTAATGGCCTGTGGTTGGCCTTTTTGTTCCCATTTTTCCAGGCTAATGCGTGGGAAAAGTCCACTAGTGTAATATGCATTGCGGAAATTTTGACGTGTTGATTTTGCCATTAGAAAATTACCGCCAGGGCCGACTGTTTCGATCTCATCCACGCCAACGGATTCCTCGCTCAACAGAAACCCGGCTGTAAAGTGTCGTGCTTGCAGGATGATGTCGTTTGCGTAGACAACGCTGGTGGGAGAAAAGGCTTTAGAACCCAGGCTACCACCTACGAACGGAACCAGGCCTGTTTTTCCGAGACTGGTAGTTAAATGATTTAGCCAGTGCATGCCTGCTGCAGGCAAATCTGCCCCCCAACCGAGCCCTGAACCAGATGTTCCCGCGTGTGGAATGTGGTAGTAAGCCATCATTTCTGCACATGCTGCATTAATTAAGATGGTTTGTGGGTCATAGAAATCTGTCATCGATTTCATATCGAAAAATGCGGGCAGGCTCCCTAAAATTATTGGCGTGTGTTCGCGCACAAGTTGACTAAGCACAAGCCCGGCCAATAACTCGGCGTTTAACAGCGCCAGGGTTCCGGCAGCAGTAATCGGCGTCGTAGTGCCGGCCATGCTGTAATTGGAATAAATGATCGGTAACCCTCGTTGAATGGCTGCGATCATCTTGTCGCCGGTTTCGCGGTTTATGATCAGTGGGGTTACGGGGTTGAAATATGGGATAGTGAAGGGGCGTTCAGACAGATTTCCACGCAGGTGCTCCAACAGATCGAGCGAAGATGCAAATTGTTTCGGATCGGAATTTAAGATAACCAGGGGCTTGGTGGTGTTGGCAGCCATTTCCAATACTGCGTAAAGGTCATCTGTTCCATGGGCAACGTCACTAATAATGCCAATGGTCGATACCAGATCGTAGGCAGGCAGCGTATGCGCCAGCCGCGTACCGATTCCCATGTGTTCACGGGTAAAACCTGTGATCTTGTCTGTTTGGGGGTCTTGATAAAACAAATTGGTGACACCTACGCCGAAGCGTACCTGTCCATCCCCAGCCTGAAAGGCAGGGTCCCCATTACGATCAAAAATATCAATGGTGGATGGCGCTGTTTTGAGCGCCCAGCTAACCAAATCTGGTGAGATTTTTACCCGGTCGCTGTTTACTTGAGCTCCATCTGAAGCAGCAAAGTACTCCAAGGCTTGAGTGGAGTCGACGCGAATGCCAACTCGGGATAGGATCTCAAGTGAATAAGTATGTACTTGCCCAAGTTGTTGAGCCGTCAGTACTGTCATGTGGGGTTGGACGATAGGTGAATTTTTCATTTTGAGTTATCAGGATTGATTCGTAAATACTGTAATACTGCTTCGACCAGCACAGCTGTGCCAAGGGGCATTGCGCGCTCATCGATATCGAAGCGAGGGTGGTGCAATGTGCGCTCATCCCCTTCGATGAGCGTACCAAGTGTAAACATGGCACCTGGTATGTTTTCAGTAAACGCACCGAAGTCCTCAGCCCCAAGAGTTGGTATTCCCGGATGGATATTTTCTTCACCTAGAATTGTTGCCCCTGCAGTTTTTATTAAGGCTACAGCGACTTCATGGTTTATATTGGGACCACCGCCGAATTCAAATTTCAGCTCAAAATTTCCACCAAAACTGCGGGTAATTTCAAAGGCGCGGCGAATCTCCTCTCGGATATGCTCAAGGATGAGAGGATCAGTATAGCGTAAGGTGCCGCTAATCTCGACTTGTTCTGGAATAACGTTTTGGGTAAAGCCGCCGTTGATCATGCCGATACTGACTACAACGGGTTGGAAGGGACTAATACGGCGTGACACAATCCCATTTAATGCTATGATCACATGCCCTAAAATATAAAATGGATCGATGGTCTGTTCTGGATGAGCACCATGTCCGCCGGCACCCATAATCTTGCCATACCAGTTATCTACACCGCCCGAGGCTGGTCCGGTAGAAATTCCAATTATCCCGACTGGCGAATGTGGATCAACATGCTGGGCTATGACAATATCGACACCATCCAAAGCGCCATCCTCGATCATGCGCGGCGCCCCACTGATACCTTCCTCGTCTGCCATCTCTTCAGATGGTTGGAATATGAAGCGTACCCGCCCCGGAAAAATTTCTTTGGCGAGGATGGCTGCTGCGCCCAGAGACATAGCGGTGTGACTATCATGACCGCAGGCATGCATGATTCCAGGGTTGACTGACGCATATTCACGATCGCCCGATTCGAAAATTGGTAGGGCATCCATATCAGCTCGGATTGCGATGGTTGGTCCATTCTCGGAACCAAAATCTGCAATAATGCCTGTCCGGCCGATGCCGCGGCGCACTTTATAACCCATATTTTCCAATTCACGAGCGACGATGTCTGGGGTGCGTTCTTCCGTGAATCCGAGTTCAGGGTGAGCATGAAAATCTCGTCGCCAGTGGATGAGATCTTCGAAAATCGAATAGGCTTTTTTGAGCATAATATTCCTGTTTTACGGTTACGAGAATAATTCAAATACGACCAGCTAAGATCCAGCGTGCGATCCTTTCTGACAAGTACTGGAATATTTATTTTGTTTTTACCAGATTTTTATACAAATCATGATTGGCGAGCTTGGGATGAATGCTAGAAAATCAGGGCGGTGCCAGGAATTCTTTTTCCGGATGCAATTGGGAAATAAAAAAGCACCAACTGCATCCGGGAAAATTAAATTGCTCTTGATGTATGGGTCTTTCAGCCTGAATATCCGGCATCAGAACAGGATGCAAGCTCGGAATTGAAAGATATTTATTCCAATTCAGGGAGTCTATCCATGCCGGCTTCTCGAGCATGTTTTTCTACTAGCATAATTAGTTCTCGTTCTTTCTCAGGTTCCAGGGTTGGGCGTTTGTAGGCTGCTAATAATTCAGTGGTGCGTGTTTTTGCGCGTGAGAAGGCGTCTTTACCGCCTTCGGCCTGCCAACCCCGTACGGACGAGCGGTCGATGACTGCAGACGGAAGAAATTGTTCTTTGGCGAACAACTCACGAGTGATTTTTTGTTTTAAAAAATCGCCTTTGAAGTTTATGCCTTCGAACAAGGCAGTCGCCAGGGTTGGGGTCTGAATTTTCATGCCAGCCAGGAGGCGTTTAACCATGCCAATTGCTTCGGCATCCATAACAAGTTTTTCGGGACTCTGGCATGCGAGAAAATCCAACATGCCTGCTCCGGAAATCATGTTGATACCTGCCAATGCGCCAATCAAAGCTGTTAATCCACTTTCGAGCCCCGCTTGGGCATCTACCAATTTTGAATCGCTTGCTCCCAGATAGGCGTGTGTTGGCAACCCGAGCGATTTGCCAACCTGAGCGTAGGAGGCGTCAATCATGGCTGTTTCAACAGCACCAAAGGGGGTGCTGCCCTTACGCATATCAAAAATGGCTGGTGCGCCTCCCCAAACGATCGGGGAACCAGGTTTGGCAAGCTGATGAATTGCAATTCCGCTAAGACATTCGGCGGCATGCTGGACAACCGAACCTAGCAACGTGACGGGACCTGCACCACCCGCCAGAGGCATGGAAACCATTTCAGCTTGGACGCCGGCGCGGGCGAGTTCGATCAGGTTCTGTGAACCGAATTCGCTCCAAATCAGCGGAGGTGAAGGACAAACATCGAAAACAGCCAGAGGTTTGTCAGCCAGTGGTTTACGTCCGCCAGCGAAAATCGCCAGCATTTCTATCATTGTATCCAGTGTTTTGATCGAAAAAGAGCCGGTGACAATGGGTTTGTTCGAGAACATCAATACTACGTAAAGACGATAGAGATCACCAACAGCCTTGGGAATTTCGTTACAAACAATTGCTGTGGATTGAGCATCGTATTGGGGCAGCATTTCTGTAATCTTTACGATGCGAACAAGGTCATTCGCGAAAGATGGCTTGTGCTCGAGCGTCTCCGGATCAAGTACGTGCACTCCCGATGAACCGGGATCAAACTGGACAACATCACCGCCAAAGGTTACTGTGGGGTTGCCGAGGCGGTCGAACAGGTTGAAGACATGAGGAACAGTTTCGAGAGCTTTTTCTACTACTTGTTGTGGAATTTTAACAATGTCTGTATCGATACTCACAAGGGCGCCAGCTTCGGCTAATAATTGGCGGGCTTCGACTGATTGCACTTTGATGCCTGGATTCATCAACAACTGGTAGGCTTCGTCCAGCACACGGCCAACCAACTCTTCCGAAAGTAATTCTATCTTTGGCTGCATATAATCTCCGCAAATACCCGAACTTTAGAAAATTGTTTTGAAAACCGGGTTATTTATTTACCTGGTTCAAAGTATTGACAAATGTAGGTTGGACACTAGTGTCCTTGTTCCATGGAAGCGATAATTCTGGACAACTCGTCAGATACCTTTGCATCCAAAGTGTCAGGTTGATGGTTGGCAAGGGTTTTACGGGCTTTTTCTAACGCCCAGTCACGTGCGTCATCTTTTTTGGTTTCCCATTCTGAATATGGACGGCGGTCCATGAATTGCGGCAGGAAGATATCGCGCATATGCTGGCGGGTGTGTTTCTGAGTGAGATAATTGCCGCCCGGTCCTACGCTTGCAATCACATCCAGGGCTAAGGTTTCATCATCCACGACGATGCCTTGCATCATCTTGTGGATAACGGAGAATATTTCGCAATCCAGCATCATTTCCGCATACGACCAGATGCGACTGCCGTGAAGGAAGCCAGCGCCAAGGAGCATATCGGACATTACGATGCAAGCCATCATGGTTGATAGGCTGTTCTCAAAGCCTGCTTGCCAATTGGGTTCCTTCGCGCCAGTGGCGAATGATCCCATGGAGAGTGGAATGTTGTAATAATCAGACAGTACATTTGTTGCAGCGCCATATAGAAAGTCTTCTGGACCACCGCCAGTATAAGCACCGCTGCGTAAATCGGAAGCAGTTTGGGCTGCTGCATAAAATACTGGTGCGCCGGGGAATGCAAGCTGGATCAGCGCTGTTGCTGAAATAACTTCTGCATTGCCAACAACCAAATTGCCGGCCATTGTTGCGGGACCTGTGGTAAGGTTCGCAGCCATGGTCATGAAACCGGTTGGTACGCCATGTTCCGCGGCGATAAGGGCGGCATCCAGACTGCCGCCATCATGACCAAGCGGAGGGGCGGTGCACTGCATCAGCGAAAGCACGGGTCTGCGGCGCAATTCTTCCTTACTTCCAGCGACTATGATCGCCATTTCCATTGCGGTCCGCGCCTCGCGCTCATTATAGATACTTTCAGTTTGGACATGTTTGGTTGAATTTTCCCAAACAGCTTTTATTTCGTGCAGTCCCCGTGTTTCAGCTGGCTTATCTTGAGCTGAAAGAGCTACCCAATGAAAACCTATTTCTTCAGTTGCATCGGCAACACGGGCAATTTCGGCTACATCCTTAAGTTCTGATGTGCGTTTTTGTCCAGTGTGAATATCTATCACTTCTACGCCGCATCCATCAGTTCCCAGAAAAACGTGGTTGCCATCCATTATGCAGTTCTGCTGGGCGTCTCGCGCGCCGAGAGAGTAAGCGGGCGGAGCCTGTTTGAGGGCTGTTTCAATAATATGTGGCTTAACTTTAACAATCATTTTGTCATGATCGACAATGGCACCATTTGCCGCCCAGATTTCCAGGGCTCGTTTTGAAGGAAAGCGCACACCGACGTTTTCAATGATGTCAAGGGTTGCGTCATGGATTTTCTTGACTTCTGCTGGAGTCAGGATATTCAGGCTTAATTTTGGATTAGTGATAGATTTAATGAGTTTCGACATAAGAATGCTCCTGCACTTTCAATAATCTCACTTTGGGCTGGTGAGAAAGAGAAATGGCTTGATTGTTATGGTTAGCTTAAACCCATTAGTGATTTAGCGACATTTACTGCGCCGATAGCGTCTTCGCTATAGCCGTCGGCGCCGATTTTCTGAACCCAGTCGCGAGTGACAGGTGCGCCGCCAACCATGACTTTTATTCCTGAACGTATCCCGGCTTTCTCGAGTGCTTCGATTACTTCGCGCTGTTTGACCATGGTTGTGGTTAATAAGGCGCTCATGGCGATGATATTTGCATTGACCTCTTTGGTTTTTTCGATGATTTTTGCAGTTGAAACATCTACACCGAGATCATAGACCTGGAAACCTGAGGCCGAAAGCATGGTGCCGACCAGGGATTTACCAATCTCATGAATATCACCCTCGACGGTTGCCAGGACAACTTTACCGAGCATCTGCCGTTCACTGCCGCGCTTTTCCATTTCCGGCTCAAGAGCTATCACGGCGGCTTTCATAGCCTCTCCGGCCATGACTAGCTCTGGTAAAAATGCATCACCACAAGAGAATGCTTCTCCGACCTGGTTCACACCAATGACGAATCCTTTGGTGATTGCCTCCAGCGGATCGACACCGGAAGCGATGGCTTCGTTTGCCAGAGCCACGGAAGCGTCAGAATCGCCATCGATTATACTTTGAGCCATTTTTTGAAAGAGTTCGCTTGACATTGTTTTCTCCTTTGATTAAGTGGATCGATTGCCTGTTGAAAAAATTACTTATCCCATGCACTCTGGGGAAATGCCATCATTTGTTCTTCTTTTTCATTTAACAAGATTTGGGGGATTCCGAGAAATGTAACCAATTCCTGGCCCAGGTTTTTGACGTGGGTGACGACCTGGTTCGCAGCTTTTTCTGGATTTTGCGCTGAAATGGCATCTACGATAGCTTTATGTTCCCGGTATTCTTTTGTCAGGCTGGGCTGTAAAAGCTCCGGAAAGCGGAACATATATTCGTATAACATCCAGTCTGGGAATTGATGAGATACCATTTCGTATAATTTGGTCATGAGCGAATTTCCTCCAGCTGCAACAACGGCATGGTGAAATTCGCGATTTAACTGCATCTGAACCGACATATCATTGAGCGTCATGAGCGCTTCTGTTTTTTCAACCATGCTATAAAGTGTTTGTAGTTGTTCCTGAGTCCGGTTGCAGGCCGAGACAGCAGCAGCAGTGCTTTCCAGTAGCAGGCGTAATACATATGAATCGACGATCTCTTCAGTGGTTAATTGCAAAACGCGAACACCGCGATAGGGTATGCGCTCAGCCAGTCCTGACGACACCAGTAGGTCAAATGCTTCGCGTACGGGTGTCTGGCTTACTCCCAATTGAGTAGAGATATCTTCTTGTCGCAGCCATTCACCGGGTGCAAACTTGCCCGCTATAATCCGTTTATGAAGAACGTCAAAGATTTCCTCTTTAAGCGACTTACGTTCCAGTAAGCCAGCATCGTCATTGTTATTATTATTTTTCCCTGTCATTTGAATATCCTCTGAAATAATAAATATATTATACATTATATATCAGGACGGTAAAGGGGATATTTCTGAGAATAGAAATAATGTATTCACTATGAATATTTATTAGTCCCCTATAAATCTGGCTTTTAAACAAAAAAAGACGCAAAAGCGTCTCTTGTTGCTATAAAAAGCCCCGCAAATGCCGTGTGCTGCGAAGTTTTGAACCTGCTTTCGCAGGTGGGCCCCGACCCGGCAGCTCCGCCTTGGCTCAGGCCTATCGCGTTGCGTCCGTAAGATGGGAGACCCGTTTGGTGGGTGTTGGCTCAAAACCGAGAGTGCAACATCACGAACACTGCAGGGTACATTTCTTATACCACAAACTCAAGCGGGAGGGGAGAGGGTAAAAGCTCCTAAAAACCAGCCTAAAAACCACTTTGAACCCATTTGCTAATCTATTGCTTCAATTGATGCAGTAGTAACAATTCTTGCCACCTGCCTTTTGGGTTTGGAACGTACCAAATCATAATTGGCCTGTAAATTCAGCCCAAGTTCTTGGAATACTTTACGAGTACGAGACATTCGTTCACGGGCCGCACCGCTTCCGCGAGCTGGCTTATGTCCCCCGCCATTTAGCCGGGGTCAAGCAATGGGAGCTTTTCGAAAAGACCGGTGAAAACTGGTATGACTTCGACGCCATCCGCCCACCCTTCGAACCGGAGATATGGCTGGTTCCGTTGCATGGGCATACCCGCGGGCAAAGTGGGATCGCCATCCGACCTCCCGGTGGCTGGCATTTCCATGTTGGCGACGCGGGAGTGGATATTGAAGGTAACAGTGAATGGCGACTAGATCGAAGCAATATGCTCACATGATCCAGAGTTCCTCCGCCGTGCCAAAAAATTCATCCAGTAGGTAGTAGCAAACAAAACCGCGCCATGAATATCCTGGCCAGCCGAAATGGGTCAAGCAGGTGACCATCGAACAGTTGGCGCATCGCCTGTGCGCGACCATCTAGTTGAGCAAGCTGATCGTCCCGGCCGAGGATAGGCGCACACCCGAAGAAATGGCCGAGGATGGCGTCCATAATGAGGCAGGCAAAAAGGGGAAAAATGGAAAAGCCCAACAAGACTGGCTACCGCATTGAAGGTTTTTGGAGCATGTCAAGAGTATTTCGCCGGTTTTTAGACCCGTTTTAGTGCAAAGAATGATCGCCATTTGCCCAAAACAGGATCATGAATGGTACGAAATAACGAATTGAACGAACAAAACGTATGTTGTGACTGATGTGTTAAGCGCAAAGCGCCTGATACTGCGCCAGCAGGTTTTCTTTTGGTGTTCCATCCGGGATTTCGCACCCAGCACCGCTAAACAGGTGTTTGCCACCCTTTTGAATGCAATCCCGGGTTGCCGCCCTGACAGTGTCTGCCGTACCCAGGAGCATGACCGTCACCGGGTCGAAGTTGCCACAAATGGCGGCTTTGTCGTCAAACAATTCGGCAGCCTTTTCGATGTCCACCATCCAGTCCAGGTCGATGAGGTCTGCGCCGCTCTGGAGCATGTCGGGCAGCAGGCGGGTGGTGTTGCCGCAGATATGCAATCGAGCGACAGCGCCCATCTCATGCACAGTGGCAAAAATGCGTTGTTCGTAGGGCAGGGCGAACTGCCGGTACATTTTGGGCGAAATCTGCGAGCAAACCGCGTCGCCCAGGCCAATGATATCGGCTCCGGCTTCGATTTGGGCGCGGGCGAAGGCGATGCCTACTTCCACGCAGGTTTCGAGCAATTCGGTGAGCCACTCCGGGCGGCTGACCAGGTCGGTCATGGTCAGATACATGCTGCGCAGGTCGCTGGCTTCGGCCAGGGCACCCTCTACCCAGCCCATGATCGGGATTTCGCCCCCGGCCTTCTCATAGAATAATCGAATCGCTTCCAGCCGGTCGCTCATGCGCCGCCCAGTGGACGGGTTCGGCGCGACGAGTTTTTTCAGGTCTTCCGGCTCCGCCAGCAGCGGTTTGCGGTTCAGCGGCAGGTTGTCGTGGGGGAATTCCAATTCCAGGCCAAAATCGGCGGCTTCGCGATAGGGGTCGGAAATGGCTTGCAGGATGTCGATGCCAAAATCGGCAGTGACGGCCAGGTTGGCCCCCACCAGCACGCGATGGTCGAGGTAGTAGCGTGAGAGTGGCTGGCCAATGTGGTGCGCGGCGCGCGTCATCAGGATGTCGAAGTTGGGGATGCGGTCAATGGGCTGGCCGCGCAGGTGGGCAGTAAAGCGCTCGTAGGAGTTCATTTTTATCCTTGTTGGAAGGTCACCCGTCGCAGGAGGCTCGCCCCTAAGGGGATGAGTTGCGCGGGGTACGGTATCCCGCTGGAGGTGAGCAAATTACCTGTCAGCGAGAGCGAGTCAAAGGGATGGGAAAGGTCGAAGGGGTGGTGTTCCAGCGTGAAGGCGGCTTGGGGCGCGAGACGCAGGTTTAGGGCGGATGGATCTGTCAGAGTATAGCTGGCATCCCGGAAACCGGGAGCATATTCCTGGCCAGGGGAAAATTCCCCATCCAGTGGCAGGCAAAACAAGAGTGGGCCATAAGTAACGATGTTCTCGTCTTGCCAGGACTGGATTTTTATCTCGTTTTCAAAGCGCAGGGTGACGGTATCGCCGGTTTGCCAGGTTTTGCGGATGTGGATGAGATTGTCATGGACGGTGAAGGATTCGTCACTCAGGCTGAAGCCGGTGGTCCAGGCGGGAATCCTGAAACTGAGTGTGAATTCCGTGGGTTGGGCGGTTTCCAGGCTGAAAGTGAGGCTCGGGTCGAAGGGATAATCCGTTTCCTGGGCAATTTTCACATTGACGCCGTTAATCTCCGCCCGCAGTTCGGATGCGCCATACAAGGCCGCCACCAGCCCGTCGGCGGAACGCAGCCACATAGCTTTGGCAAAGTACGGCGCAATCCGCCCGGCATTGGGAACACAGCAGACGGCCACATCCTGGTGCACGGGCGAGTATTTGTAGCGGATTTGCGGAATTTTGGTGTCTTGCGGGTCGTCGGGGTGCAGCGGGCCGGTCATCGATAGCGAGTTGTCGGTTTTCAGGTAGGCAATCCCACCACAAACCGGGGGAACTTTCGATGTTTCGGACGGGTGGCGCGCGCCCTGGGCGGCATTGAAAAAGAGCCATTCGGCACGGTCAGCCCATTGCATGTCGCCGGTTTTTTGGAGCAGATGCGTGTAGGTGTCGAGCAGTTCGTGGATGGAGCAGTATTCGTAGCCGGTTTCGGATGCGTCGGCCTTGCGCCCGGCGATAAACTCGTCGCCGATTGGGCCGCCAGAGGGGGTGAGACAGGTCTCCAGTTTGGTGAGCGCAGCGGCGAGGGCGGCGTCCACCTGCGGGTTATCGCCAGAGTAGACGGCGGTCAGCAGTGAGCGGATTTGCTCGTAGGTGTGGACGCCGTGGGCCTTGAAAGGGTATTCGGGGTCGAGCAGGTGTGTGAGTTGGATGTCATCCTGGCTGAGGGGCTGGCGGCTGTATTCAGCATAGAGCCAGCGGGCGTAGTCGAGATAGCGCTCGTCGCCAGTCAACTGGTCCAGGCGGTCGAGGATATCGGTGAAAACCAGCCCGTGCCCGACGCCGGCGAAGTCATTTTGCACGTCAAAAGGATGAGACTGCCCGATGGGGTAGGCGGCCATCGTCACCTCCACGGCGCGGCGGACGGCTGCGATGGCACATTGGTCCTGGGTGGCTTCGTGCCAGCCGAGCAGGACGCGAAAAAGCGAGGCCTGTGCCCATAGTTCGCCGTTCTCGCCGCTGAAGTTGTAGCGCAGATCAGGGGCATAGATGCCGAGGTAGCCGTCCGCATCTTGGGTGGCGAGCAGGTGATCGATGCGGGCGCGGGCCTTCGCGATAAACTCCGGCTGGTCGAGCAGGAGCGCGGCACGGGCCATCCCATCCAGCCAGTTGGACTGGGTTTCACTGTTCCACCACAGGAACTGGACTTCCCACTGGATTTCTTTGGCCACCACGCCGAGGTCCTTGGTTTTGGTGGCCCTGGTCAGCCGGTCGGCGCCATAGATGTCGTCACGCTGGATCAAGCCGGGGACGAGTTCATCCAGGTGGCCGACGAAGCCATGTTCGAGGTCTTGCGCCATCTGGGCGCGCAGCCAGCCGGATGGTTTGATTGTGCCGAAGGGCAGCCATTGCGCTGCCTGTAATCTGGGCGTGCGTTTTTGATTAGTCTTCATTGCTGTTTCGTAACCTATTTGAAAAGTGAAAATTTACCCGTAAATATTTTCAGGATTTCCGATTTCCCGAATAAGCACAGTCCGTAATACTCCAACTCTGCTTCGCTGGCCGCTTCGGTTGCATCCAATTGCTGCTGGCTGCTGCCGATGGTCATGGTGCTGGTAAAGTCGGTAAACGGGATGCCCCTGGCAATGGCTTCTTTACGCGCAGTTCTGATCTTATTGGAGTTATCTGCGACCAAGACAATAAAAGGAAAGTGAGATATGCCCTGGTGACTGCCCCCATCCTTGTCGCGGTAGTCCAAAAACTGCATTTCCTGCTGGCAGACTTTTCCGGCCAATCCGGCAGTCATGTGTCCCAGGGCATTCATCAATTTGCCCGTTTCCACTTTTTTATTCAACACAGCGATAAAACGGTAAGAGTTTTCATCGGGCAAGTGACTGACATCCATGAACCTTCTCCAGAAAATTGAATTTTTATTCTGCTATTGGCGCCGCTGTAATTCATTCAGTGCGCTGTCAATCAGGGAGTTCTCACCGATTGCATCCAAAAATACAAACCCTTCAATGGTGACAAAGGCCAGAGCTGCGATCGAGGCGCGTTCTTCTTCTTTTTCTACCAGTAATTCATCGGCAAGCCACGTGTAAAAATGGTCGCCTAGTTGACGGGCAACCTGGCGATACGCTTCTTCGCCCGACGCAGACAGGGCGGCCAACTCCAACCACAGCCGCAGGTAAAGCTGGATGTAGGGGTCTGTCCGCATCCTGGCCAGGTGCGGCATGAGCAAGTGGAAGGGCATGGGCGCAGAACGTGCGCTTTTCAGCAAGGTCGTCATCCGCGCCGCGATTAAATGCAGGGCGGCAGTCATCACTTCTTCCTTGTTTCCAAAATAATGCAGGAGCATCCGATCACTGATCCCTGCCGCGGCAGCCAGCGGGCGCAGGCTTGAACCCTTCATGCCCTGTTCCAGCAGGTGATCGGCAATTTTTTCCAGGATAGCGCGCCTTCGGGCTTCGGTTTTTTCCATGATTTCTTCTCTTTTCTTGACGGTTTGTGTAGCGAGTGCTACAATAAAAGCGTAGCGATTGCTACACAATCTTCCAAGTGGAGTTTACCATGAGACGAATCGTTTTGGCTGTTGTTCTAATTGCTTTCCTGGCACTCACCGCCGCCGCTGCCTGGCAACAGGGCTACCTAGGCGTTTTTGCGTCCCAGTTCGAGACCCTTGGGGGGATACAGGTTCTGGTGGATCTTGGTATTGCGGCAAGTCTCTTCCTGGTCTGGATGTGGCAGGATGCCAAAGCCGCCGGGCGCAACCCCTGGCCCTGGCTGCTGCTCACGCTTGTCGCCGGTTCCATTGGCCCGTTGGTTTACCTGCTGCTCTACAAAAGCGCCCGCGATTAGCCGGAGATCTGTTGGAAATGGATTCTGCAGCCTGAGAGAAATGACCAATTATCCCAGCAGGAACTCCAGCGGGAGATGCACCTGCTCGCGCCAGGAACGTTCGGAGTGTTCGGCACCTTGAAATTTGCGCGTCAGCCAATCTACCCCAAAGGTGTACCCGGCAGGCGGTCGGATGTATGCGAGATAGGTCTGGTGCTACAATTAAGGCACCGAAAGGTCCCTTGACCACTCGGCTTGCGTTGTAAAAATCAATAATAACAAGGAAACATGATGAATAAACGCGATCTTATCCTCAACATGCTAGATCCTAACACCAAACCGAGCACCATCCCGGCTGCTTTTTTCCTCCATTTCGACCCGGCTT
>CAZHWV010000050.1:0-26755 GCA_964536185.1 uncultured Anaerolinea sp.
CGCCGAGGCGGAACGCTAATATCTTTCGCCAACCTGTATTGGCTAATGTTCATTGGCTTGAGAAATTCCTGCATGAGGATTTCTCCGGGATGAATAGGGGAAAGTTTTTCGTCCATTTTGATACTCCTACGTAAAACGCGTACCGTTATTAAAGTGATTAGTGATAATCGACGATTTCCACATCGAAGGCGTTTTCTTGTCGCCAAACGAAACAAATTCGCCATTGGTCGTTGATGCGGATACTATGTTGACCTTCTCTATTGCCTGATAATCTTTCAAGACGATTACCGGGTGGGACGCGCAAATCTTGTAAAACTTCAGCGGCGTCCAAAATCTCCAACTTCATCCGAGCAGCAAGTTGAATATTTTGGGGCAGTTTACGTGAAAACGTGCGCCCGAACAGTTTTTCAGTTTCTTTATCTGCGAAGGTCTTTATCATCTTAATTATAATAACGCTACGCGTTAGTAATGTCAAGCGTCATGGTTGGCGAATACCCCGATTTTCAAAACTTTGATCTAATAGGTCGGGCCGACTATGTAGCGGACGTATGATTTCTGTCAATGCTTCTGAACCATAAGGTTCCAGTGATTGTGGTTTGCAAAATGTTGGGGCATTCGAAGCCAAGCATCACATTGGATATTTATGGGCATTTGTACAACGAAATGCAGGAAGAAGCAGCTGAAGTTATGGATAAACTGGTCACACCGATCCAGGTTCAATTTCCGCAAACCGCAAAATATGCGGAGAGATAATCCAATCAATTGCACCGATTTGCACCACTAAAATAAAAACCTGCCTTTCGGCAGATTTTTACCCCCACAGGTAGGGGCTTTGGCGTAAAACACCGCCATATTCAGTGCCTCCGGCGGGACTTGAACCCACAACCTACTGATCCGAAGTCAGGCGCTCTATCCATTGAGCTACGGGGGCATGAAGCTTTTCAAGCAAGATTATACCCCGAAAAATGGGCCTATTATGGCCCCAAAATCCTACACAATTTGCACACAATTTGCATACAAGAATCACACCCGCGGCCGGTTCGGCTTCTTATAATTGTCAGGCAAATAGTACACTCATCAAGACCCAGAGGACTTGCCATGTATACAGACCGATCCGTGTTTAGAACCCTTTTTATTATCAGCCTGGTGGCTGCCCTGGCGTTGGCGGGCTGTTCCAGCGCCAATTCGACCAGCGCAACCGGCGAAGGTGTTGTCTCCAGTGTAACCATCACGGACAAGATTGAAACTTCCGGCAATCTGAGCGCCGGTCAGCTTGTCCAGCTAACCTGGGCTACGGATGGGCTGATTGAACAGGTTAATGTGAAAGTCGGCCAGGAAGTGAAAGAGGGCGAGGTATTGGCTGCCCTGAAGGCTGACAGTGTGACAACCGATATGATCACGGCCCAGGCGACCCTGGCCACCGCGCAGCGCGATCTGGCTGATTTGGTTGCTTCCAATCTTAACGCCGCCGAAGCCCAACAAGCCGTTCTTTCTGCAAAAGAAGCGGTCGAAACAGCTCAGAATAACCTGGACGGCCTGGCGTATCCGCGCGCTTCGGATGCTCTGATCGAGAATACCCAGGCCAAGATCTGGGATGCCGAGAAGACCCTGGCCTTGGCAACGAAACAATATAAGGAAGTTCAGCGTCATTTCGATGGCGACCCGCAAAAGACCGCGGCGCTCCTGGCCATGACCAATGCCCAGCTTAGTTATAACAACCTGGTCTCGACCATGAACTTTATTACCGCCAAAGCCACCCAGGCTGATTATGATTCAGCCAAGGCTGCCCTGGATGTGGCCCGCGCCAGTTGGGATGATGCCAAGCGCAGGCGGGATATTGTCAAGAATGGCGCAGACCCGTTGGCCCTCACGGCGGCGACAGCCAAAGTAGCCGCGGCCCAAGCCGTAGTGAATGGCATTCAAACCATTGCGCCGTTTGATGGCGAGATCATTGCCGTCCAGGCTGTCAGCGGTGACGCAGTTAAAAAAGGCGCAAACTCTGTTGCCCTGGTCGACCGCAATACGCTAAAAATCGATACTCAGATCGATGAGACCAGCATTTCCAGCGTCAGCATTGGTAACAAAGTTGAAGTGACTATGGACTCGCTTCCGGGCGTGACCCTGAAGGGCAAGGTGACCTTGATCAATCCGATTGGCTCGACTGTTAACGGGTTGGTCAAATATACCGTTACACTTTCGATTGAGCCGACTGACCAACCCCTGTTATTTGGCGCAACGGCCAGCATCGTCATTATCACCGGCGAACCGCATAGCATGCTGGCGGTTCCGATTAATGCTGTGCAAAGCGACTCGGATGGTGAGTATGTTATGGTCATCCAGGGCGGCGGAAACACCCAGCGGGTCAATGTGACCAGCGGCGACCTGGCGGATAGTCTGGTCACCATTACCACTGCGGAAACCTTGGCGGAGGGCGATAAAGTTGAATTAGGCGCGTCGACCAGTTCATCGAGCAGCTCCAGCGGCAATAATCAGGGCGGTGGGGGCGGTTTTGATCTTCCCGGCGCTGGAGGCCGTCCCGGTGGATAATCCGACTATCATCCAGATCGAGCAATTAACCAAGGTCTTTACGATGGGCGAAAACGAAGTTCGCGCACTGGATGGAGTCACCTTTTCGATCAATAAGGGCGAGATGATCGCCATCATGGGTCCTTCTGGCTCCGGGAAGAGTACCCTCATGTCGATCATCGGCTGCCTGGATGTGCCCACTTCTGGTTCTTACCTTCTGGATGGCCATCCGGTCGAACAAATGAACGATACGCAATTGGCGGATATCCGCAACCGTAAAATTGGCTTTGTCTTCCAGCAGTTCAACTTGCTTTCACGAACCAGCGCGCTCGAAAATGTGCTCCTGCCGCTCAGCTACACTGGCTTGAGCGCGCGCAAATCCCGTGAAAAGGCCATGCGCGTCTTGGAAGTGGTTGGATTGCTGGAGAGAATAAAGCATCACCCCAGTGAACTTTCCGGAGGCCAGCAGCAGCGCGTGGCGATTGCTCGCGCCTTGGTCAATGATCCGGCTATTTTGATCGCGGATGAACCTACCGGCGCGTTGGATAGTAAAACTGGCGCGGAAATCATGGAGCTTTTCCAAAACTTGCACAGCGAGAGCGGGCAGACCGTCATTATGGTCACCCATGACTCATTCATCGCTCGCCATGCCGAACGGGTCATCCGCCTGGACGATGGGCGCATTACCTCGGATATTCTCAATCCGAATCCACTCAGAGCCGGCGCGCGCCGCTCTGATGTCGATATTTAGCCCCAGGAGTTTTTATGCTAATCTCACAGAATATTCTGACGGCGTTGCGCGGCCTGATGGCCAATAAGCTGCGCTCGGCGCTGACCATCCTGGGGATTGTCATCGGTGTGGCGGCTGTGGTGGCGCTCATGGCGATCGGCAATGGGGCTACGAGTAGCATCACTGACCGCATCGCCAGTAATGGCTCCAACCTGCTTAACATCCAGGCTGGACGCTCACAGCGCCCGGCGCCTGGGGCGCAAAGTGCGCCAACCTACCTGACCTTCAAGGATTACCAGGCCTTGTCAAAAACGTTGACGGACATTGCCGGAATTGCCCCGGCTTATCAGGCCCGTTATACCATCACGCAAGGGACCCAGAGCACACAGATCTCGGTCACTGGTGTCACCGAAGATTACCTCAATGTGCATACCACCGAGATCGAGTTGGGTCGCGGGATTAATTCCACTGATCGCTCCAAACTGAACCAGGTGGCTGTGATCGGTGCCACGACCGCCACGGATCTGTTCCCCAATTCCAGCGCTGTTGGGCAGACCATTAAGATTAATAAAGTCAGTTTCACCGTGGTGGGCACGCTCAAATCCAAGGGTTCATCGGGTTTCGATAACCAGGACGATGTGGTCCTGATCCCATTAGAAACCGGTTATGGCAAATTATTTGGCAGCGATGCCATTCAAAACGGTGAAAAAGTGGTCAACGCGATTGCCGTTTCGGCCAGTTCAGCCGATACGGTCGACTCGGTCTCAGCGCAGATCACTTTCGTCTTGCGCCGGATGCACCACCTCAAGGCTTCGGCCGCCGATGACTTTCGCATCATGAACCAGGCGCAACTGCTCACCACGCTGACCAGCGTAACCACCACGCTGACGACTTTTCTGGGCGCGATCGCGGCGCTCTCGCTCCTGGTAGGCGGCATTGGCATTATGAACATTACCCTGGTTTCGGTCAGCGAGCGCACACGCGAGATCGGCCTGCGCAAGGCGGTCGGCGCGCGCAAAGATCACATCCTCTGCCAGTTCCTGGTCGAGACCATGACGCTCAGCATTAGCGGCGGTGTGATCGGCATCCTCTTTGGGATCGCAATTGCCTGGGTGGTGACGCTGCTCGGCCTGATCACCGCCCAGGTGACCCTTTCCTCGGTGCTCATGTCGTTCTTTTTCTCGATGGCTATTGGCCTGTTTTTTGGTATCTACCCTGCCTATCGTGCAGCTAACTTGCATCCCATGGAAGCGCTGCGCTCGGAGTAGACCGGGCAGACCGTTTTGGCATTTCGCAAAAATAAAGGAAAAGGAAAATGTTAACCACGAATACACGTCCAAA
The DNA here is from genome assembly GCA_964536185.1 of uncultured Anaerolinea sp. GTDB lineage: Bacteria > Chloroflexota > Anaerolineae > Anaerolineales > Villigracilaceae > UBA5195. The sequence continues at coordinate 4,598 of CAZHWV010000050.1, forward strand.
AACGATAATAGTGATCCTCGCCATGCTCCTGGTGCTGGCGGTGGTCAGCGCGGTATCCATGCTCACCTCGCGGATTGGTTTCAGCGCCCCGCGAGCCAACCGGACCGGGTCGGATGGAACAACCCCTTCGCGTGGGCAGGCGAACAACAACGGAATTTTTCAAGGCAACACTGGGAATACCCAGGGCGATGAGGGGAATACCCAGGGCAATAACAGGAATTTCCAGGGACGCGCCAACCAGGGCGGTTTCAACCTGTTCAGCCTTACTCGCACGCTTGGCCTGAGCCCTCAGGTGATGGTCTATTTCAATATTGGTTTGCCCATCGCCGGCATTGCGCTCTTGCTGGCCAGCGCTTTTGGAGTCTGGAAGAAAAAGGGCTGGGGTCTCAACCTGGCCACCCTGCTGGCCCTGATTTTTCTATTGGCAGCCCTACCCGGATTTTTCTCGTTAGGCGGGCGCAACATCAATTGGCTGCGCACAGGCTTGAATGCCTTGAGTGGGGTGGCTACGCTCCCGATCCTGGCGCTCAGTTTTTTGCCCTCGGTGCGCGACTATTTTCCCAAGCCGGTGCGGAAGGCAAAAGCTAAATGAACCCGAGTGCCGGTGCGCGCGGGAACCGGTGAGTGCGCGGTCTCTGGCTCAAGATATGTTATATTAAATCAAATCGTCTCAAGGAAGCAAACCTATGCCAAAGACTATCCTGGTTGTTGATGACGAAGAACGTATTCGAGCGCTGCTCCAGGCGTATTTGACCCAGGAGGGGTTCAGGGTCGTGACAGCTGCCAATGGCAAGCTGGCGCTGTCCCTCGTCGATCAGGAGCACCCGGACCTGATTGTCCTCGATATTATGATGCCCGAGATGGATGGTTATGAATTTATGCGTCTATTTTCGAAGACGCACAACGAACCGGTCATCCTGCTGACGGCTCGCCTGGAAGAAAGCGATAAAATCGTCGGCCTGGAACTCGGCGCGGATGATTACATCTCCAAGCCTTTTAGCCTGCGGGAATTGACAGCGCGCATCCGGACTGTGCTGCGTCGTATGGGCAAGTCCCTACCCGCTATGAACCTGCTCGAAGCGGGTGACATTGTCATGGATCGGGATGCGTATCTGGTCAGCGTGCATGGTCAACCGGTTTCGCTGACTCGTTCGGAGTTTGATCTGCTGGCAGCCCTGGTCAGTTCGCACGGGCGCACTCTTTCACGCATGCAGCTGCTTGATTTTGTGCAGGGGGTGGCGTTTGAAGGTATTGAACGCTCGATCGACGGGCATATTAAAAATTTGCGCGCCAAAATTGAGCCGGATCCGCGCAACCCAATCTATATCGAGACCATTTATGGGGTGGGGTATCGTCTCAACCCGAATCGGAAGGCAGCTTAAATGCAGAGGCTGCGACGTTCCCTTTTGCTCAAACTTATCCTTGCATTTTGGGTGGTGAGCATTTTGGGGATTTTGTTGGTGGCCTTGCTGGCCGGGCGAGTCAGCCAGTTGGAGTTCAATCGCTATGTTAAAGATAGCCGCTACCAGGGTTTGGTCGACAAGCTTTCCGGCTACTACATAAAAAACGCCAATTTTCTTGGCGCAACCTATCTGTTTGAAGAGGCCCAGTCGCTGGACGCCGGGCAGACCAAAGAATTCATGGTGGTCGATACCCAGGGTAACATCCTGCTGTCCTTGACCCAGCACAGCCCACCGGACCAGCCCTCGCCGGACTTTATCCGCTTTGGCTTTCCGATAGAGGCGAACAATGTTATCGTCGCCTATTTGATTCCCCTGCGGCCTCCCAGAGGACCAGCTGATTCAGCCAGCGAGAATCTGAAGCGGATTAATCTCAATATTTTTATCGGAGTGGTGGTGGCCACGCTCATCGCCCTGGTATTTGGCTGGCTCATGGCACGCAACATCACCCGGCCTCTGCGTGATTTGAATTCGGCCGCCCAGGCCATTGCCCAGGGCGATCTTGAAAACCAGGTGACCATCACCACCCGGGATGAAATCGGCGCGCTGGCTGCCTCGTTCAACCAGATGACCGCCAGTCTCAAGCGCTCCCGGGATCAGCGCCGCCAGATGACTGCCGATATTGCCCACGAACTGCGCAATCCCTTGAGCATCATCCTGGGCAATGCCGAGGCGCTCAGCGATGGTGTCTTGCCAGCTACGGCCGAAACACTGGATATCATCTACGACGAAGCCAGGCATCTTTCGCGCCTGGTAGAGGACTTGCGCACTCTCTCGCTTTCGGAATCGGGTGAGTTACACTTGCAGCGTAGCCTGGCTGCCCCTCAGGAAATTATTGAACGCTGTGCGCTTGCATACACACTGCGCGCAGCAGAAAAAGGGCTTTCGCTGCGCACAGAAAGCGCGCCGGATCTCCCGCGGGTCAATGTGGACGTGGAACGCATTCTGCAAGTGCTGGCGAATCTGGTAGAAAATAGTTTAAAGCATACTCCACAGGGTGGCTTAATCGTTTTGTCAGCCGCTTCTTCAGTGGAAATTTCGGTACAGGACAACGGGTCTGGTATCCTGCCCGAAGACTTGCCTTTTGTTTTTGATCGTTTTTACCGTGGCAAGCATGCCTCCGGGCGCGTTCAGGACGGTTCTGGTTTGGGGCTGGCCATCTCCAGGGCCTTGGTCGAATTGCACGGTGGGAAAATTTCAGTGGCGAGCCCACCTGGCCAGGGCACCAAAATTACCTTCAGCCTGCCAACTGAACTTGCGTAGTCCTTCCCATTCTCAGCTTAACGTCAACTTAAAATGACAGGTCTGGCACTCCAATCCAGTCTGTTTTTACAATGGCCATTTACTTTAAGCAGGCAGTATAATTACATTACTCACAGAATCCCCTACGTTTGTGCTATTGGAAAGGCCGCCTGTATGTCTAAAGCTAGAGTTGTAATGGGGGCAGGTGAGATTAAAAGAGATCGCGAGCGCATATTGCGCGAGAGCGAAGAAAAATATCATGACCTGTTTAATTTTATGGCTCAGGGCGTGGTCTATCAGGATTCCACTGGAGCGATCATTTCGGCTAACCCGGCTGCTGAACGCATCCTTGGGTTAAGCCTGGATCAAATGCAGGGCCGGACTTCGCTGGATCCGCGCTGGAGGGCCATCCGTGAAGATGGTTCTGATTTTCCTGGCGATGCTCACCCAGCCATGCAGACGCTTAAAACTGGCCGCGAGATGGGCAATGTGGTCATGGGCGTCTTTCAGCCTAAAAAGGCTGAGTACGTCTGGATCCGTGTCCACGCCAGCCCGCGGTTCGCGGCTGGGACGAATAACATTGTGACGGTGGTGGTCACTTTCGAGGACATCACGGAAATAAAAAAATACGCGGATGTACTCAAGGCTAGCGAAGAACGCTATCGCAGCCTGGTCGAAACGTCCCCAGACGGTATCACCTTGTCCGATCTTCAGGGCCGCTTCCTGGCGGCCAATCGCCAGGCTCTTGAAATGCAGGGTTTCAGTAGCTTTGCAGAACTGCAAGCCAGCGCTTTAACCTGTTTTGATTTTGTGGCTGATCCTGCCTGGTTACGTGATCCGCACAGCCTGAAAAAGACCATGCTCGAGGCTTCTCCGCGTAGGATTGAGCACACCTTTGTGCGCCGGGATGGGTCGATGGTTCCAGTCGATGCCAGCCTGTCGCTGTTAATGGATTCTGCGAACCAGCCCTACGCTTTTTTAGCCTTCAACCGCGATATCAGCGAACGCAAGCGAGGTGAGAGCCAGCTGCGCAAACTTTCTCTGGCGGTGGCGCAAAGCGGTGATAACATCGTAATCACCGATACCGAAGGGCGCATCGAGTATGTTAACCCTCAATTTGAACTAACCACAGGGTACAGCCTGGCCGAAGTCATTGGGCAATCCTCCAGGCTGTTGAAATCGGGTGAACAAAGCCGCGAATTCTACCAGGGTCTCTGGCAAACGATAAAATCCGGCCAGATCTGGCGTGGGGAAATGCATAACCAGCGCAAGGATGGCTCCTTGTATTGGGAGGAAGTCAGTATTGCACCGGTGGTGGATGACTCCGGGCTGACGACCAACTATGTGGCCATTAAGAAGGAAATTACCGGTCGTAAACAACTGGAACAGGCCTTGCGCATTAAGGATAGCGCGATCAACTCTTCGATCAATGCGATTGCCCTGGCTGATCTGGAAGGCAGGTTGACTTACGTTAACCCGGCATTTTTGCTGCTTTGGGGGTATGCCAGCATGGAGGAAGTTCTTGGAAAATCTGTGGCCAGTTTCTGGCAAGAAGATGCGCCGGTGGGTGAAGTCTCCTGTCCCTATTCGCAGGCCGGGGTTGGCAGGGGGAAATGATCGCCAGGAGAAATGATGGATTACCCCTGGATTTAGAGGTTTCGGCGCATCTCGTTATGGATGATGCCGGTAAACCGCTGTGCATGATGAGTTCCTTTGTGAATATTAGCGCGCGAAAACAGGCCGAGGCCGCCGAAAGGGAGGAACGCCGTTTGGCAGAGGCTCTGCGCAAGACCGCCGAGGCTCTGAGTAGCAGCCTGAAATTGGAGGACGTGCTGGAATTGATCCTTGATAATGCGGGGCAGGTGATTGCCAATGATTCGATGACCATCATGTTGATAGAACAACCGCTTCGCGTGGTTGAGGGCCAGAAGCTGAAGGTCGCTCGTCATCGCGGATATGCCGAACGCGGACTCAGCGACTATATTGAAAAAACCGATTTTATGATTGATGATTTCCCCTCGCTGCGGGCGATGGTGGAAACCAAGCAGCCGAGCATTATCCCGGATGTGCACAATTCCCCTGGATGGAAAGCGAACCCAATAGTAGATTGGATCCGTTCCTATGCCGGTGTTCCGATTTGCAGGCGCGAGGAGGTGATTGGGTTCTTGAACCTGGACAGCTCCACTCCCAATTTCTTTACCTCCGCGCATGCCAGCCGCCTGCAGGCTTTTGCCAGCCAGGCGGCCGTGGCGATTGAAAATGCGCGCCTGTATGAACAGGATCATATTTTATCGATCACAGATGGCTTGACTGGCTTGTACAATAGCAGGTATTTTTATGAGATGGCCAACCGGGAGTTTGAACGTTCCCATCGTTACCCAGGGAAACTTTCTGTGATCATGATCGATGTGGATCATTTTAAATCGGTCAACGATACTTTTGGTCACATGGTCGGCGATGATGTGCTGCGTGATCTTGCCCGGCGAATGCAAGGCTGTTTGCGGGTAGTGGATGTTGCCGCGCGCTATGGTGGTGAAGAATTCGTTATCCTGATGCCGCAAACCGATCAAGTCGAGGCCTGGAAGGCGGCTGAGCGCGTCCGCTGCGCCGTAGGCGAGCATCCTTTCGAAGCCCCGGATGGCCAACAGGTGTCGGTCACGGTCAGCTTGGGGATGGCGACGCTCGATACAGAGCATCAAACTTTAAATATGCTGGTCAAAAGTGCGGATGAGGCTTTATATATCGCCAAATTTGCTGGTCGGGACCAGGTTTCGGTCTGGCATAGGCAGTAACCGTAGGCTCCGGAAATCCTTAGTTACTCGACGAAGTTTTTTAATCTTGGAATTCACAGACCAGGTGATTTACGCGCAGATCTTGACTGCGCCGAGGTAAGCCGTATGAAAAAGCAAAAAAGCATCCTGAAAGAAGAAAATCAATTCCAGGCCGGCCCAGGCAGCCAGATTGAGTTGGCACGCCTGGTGCAGGAAAATATCGCCGCCCGCAAGCAAGCCGAGGCTGCCTTGCAGAAAAGCGAAACAGAGATGAGCGCGCTGCTGGATGCGATGACCGAAATCGTTGTTCTCCACGAAATGATCTACGACGGATCTGGCAAGGCTGTTGATTACCGGATTTTGAAATTCAATGCGGCCTTCCTGCAGATGATGGGTTTCTCGGCGGACCAGGCCAGGGGCGCGCTGGCTTCGGAATTATTTGGCATTGGCCAGGCTCCTTACCTGGATGTGTATGCCCGTGTGGCCGAAACTGGTATTCCCTACCACTTTGAGACTGAATACAGCCCGTTGGGACGCACATTTGCCATCTCAGCCTACTCTCCTAAAAAAGGCAGTTTTGGGACTAGCACTATCGATATCACTGAGCAGGTCAAAGCCCAGGAGAAATTGCGCAATTCAGAAGCCGATCTGAAGCAATCGCAGCGCGTGGCCCAGGTGGGCAGTTGGCAGTGGAATATCAAAACCGGGGTTCTGAGCTGGTCGGATGAGATGTATCATCTCTTCGGCATCACCAAGGAATCGTTTACTGGCAACCTGCCGGACGTGGTCGCCCGGGCTATCCATCCGGATGATCGAGAAAAAGTGGATCGCTCCAATCAGGCTGTGGTCCTGGATAGCAATCCGCAACCGATGGAATACCGCGTGATTTGGCCAGATGGATCCATCCACGTGATTTGGGCCGAAGCTGGTCAAATGACTCTCGACGAGAATGGCCAACCGAGTCTGCTGAGTGGCATTGCCCATGATATTACCGGGCGCAAGCAGATCGAGGAGCAGCTGCGCAGGCAAAAGGAGCAGTTGCAACTCATCCTGGATGCCTCGCGGATGGCCATCTGGTTAAAGGACACAAACAATATCATCTTGCGTGTCAACGAAACTGGCGCTGCTCAGGCAGGCCGGTCTGTAGCTGAATTGGAAGGCAAGAACTACGCTGTTCTCTTCCCGGAACAAGCTGCTCAGGCTTATCAGGACGACCTGGATGTGCTCCGTTTGGGAAAACCAAAACTGGGGATAATTGAGTGGGTCAAATCTCCGCAGGGAACGCGTTGGTTTCAAACCGATAAGATCCCCTGGCTGGATGAGACTGGCCTGGTCGCCGGATTGTTTGTTTTTAGTAATGAAATCACCGAGCGCAAACTGGCCGAGGACACTTTGCGTGAGAGCGAAAATAACCTGCGCCGCTCCCAACAGATCGCGCACATTGGGGACTGGTCGCTGGATATGCGGACAGGCGTTTACACTTTTTCCGATGAGCTGTACAGGATCCTCGGGCTAGACCCGCAGGAAACGCTTGGTGATATTCGTATGCTTTTTCAGCGCTCGGTGCATGTGGACGATCTTGCGCGGGTGATGGAAGCCAACCGGCGGATTATAGATGGGACCAGGCGAAAAGGGATCGAATACCGCGTGGTCCGGCCAGATGGTGAAATACGGCATGTTTGGGCTACGCCCGGTGAGGATCTACTGGATGAAGACGGGAATGTCATCCTGGTTACCGGCGTCACGCAAGATATAACCGAGCGCAAGCTGGCCCAGGAGGCCTTGAAGGAAAGTGAATATATATTAAGCGAAGCTCAGAAAATTGCCCGAATTGGATCATTCACCCTGGATGTGAAGAGTGAGCTTTTGAAAACCTCGCCGGTATTGAATGAGATCCTTGGTCTGCAGGCCGATCAGCTTAAAAATCTTCAGGCCTGGGCAGAAATCATCACGCCGGAATTTCGCCAGGAAATTGTCGCCTATTTCCTGCGGGTCATTGCAGCCGGAAGCCATTTTGAAAAGGAATTCAAGATTCTTCGCGCGAGTGATCAGCAGGCCTGTTGGGTCTATGTCCTGGGCGAAATACAACGCGACTCTCTTGGCCTTCCCTCCTGCCTGATTGGTACCATTCAGGATATTACAGTAAGAAAACAGGCGGGCGATTCGCTCAAGGAAAGCGAAGAAAAGTTTCGCCTGGCCTTCAATAATGCCAGCACCGGCATGTGCCTGGTGTCGACGAAGGGAGTTTTCCTGCAGGTTAATGACAGAATGTGCGCTATCCTGGGTTACAGCCGCAAGGAGTTGGAAGGTATGCCGCTGGCTGAGATGACCCTGCCTGATGACGCACAGATCACCCAGGGTTTTTTGGACAGCATGGCGGCTGGCGAACTGGATGAAGCTGCTTTCGAAAAACGCTATCGCCATAAACAGGGCTGGGTGGTAAATGTGCAGGTATCGACGGTTCTGGTCCGCGACGAGTCAGGCAGTCCTCGCTATTTCATCTCGCAAGTGCAGGATATTACCGAACGCAAATTGGTCGAGGCAGAATTGCTGCGCTACCGCAACCATCTGGAGGATCTGGTTCAAGAACGCACCAGCGAGTTGTTGACCGCCAAGGAACAAGCCGAAACCGCCAATAAAGCCAAAAGCGCTTTCCTGGCCAACATGAGCCACGAAATTCGCACCCCTTTGAATGGTGTGCTCGGTATGGCTCAATTGGCTCTGCGCACTGATCTTAACAGGCAGCAGCGCGAGTACTTGAGCAACATCCAGGTATCAGGCGAGACCTTGCTGGCAACGATCAACGATATTTTGGATTTTTCCAAGGTGGAAGCCGGCAAGATAACCCTGGAAAAAGCGAACTTTAATCTCGAAGACGTGCTACAGGATGTTGCAAACCTGGTGGCGCATAAAGCCCAGCAAAAGCGCCTGGAATTGGTTTTTCATGTCGGTCCGGATGCGCCAACTCTCCTCCAGGGTGACCCGCTGCGCCTCGGGCAGATACTGACCAATCTGGTGGGGAATGCCATAAAGTTCACCCAGGCCGGAGAGATTGTCGTGAAAATTGACCTGGCCAGCGTTGTGGCTGATGGAACTACTGATGGAACTACCGCTTCGCGCGTTACGCGCGCTTCGCGTGAGCGAGTCAAGCTGAATTTTGCGGTGCACGATACTGGTATTGGCATGACGGCAGAGCAGATCGAGCAGTTGTTCCAGCCCTTCAATCAGGTCGATAATTCCATCAGCCGCAGGTATGGCGGCACCGGGTTGGGTCTGGCCATTTCTAAGCGCCTGGCCGAGTTGATGGCTGGCGAGATTCATGTCGAAAGCAGCCAGGGACAGGGCAGCACGTTCACATTCAGCGCGGAGTTTGAGCGCCAGGCTGGGCTTGGGAATGAAACGCGTTACCGGGTGCCTGAGCTGCAGGGACTGCGTGTGCTCGTGATCGACGATAATACTGCCACACGGGAATATCTCAGGATTGTGCTCGAATCCTTTAATTTCCAGGTGGTCTGTGTCGACTCTGGACGGGAGGCAATAGCGCAATTAAATCAGCAGGTATTTAACCTGGTGTTGGTCGATATGGATTTGCCTGGCGATCGCGATGGAGTGGAAATCATTGCCCAAATCCGGGAGTTTGCAAAGGAAAAATTACCGATCATCCTGATGACGAATGCGCAGGAACTGCTCGAGCCGGAAGTCTATCCTGATTTTAATGGGGTGATCGCCAAGCCGATTACGCGTTCACAACTTTTCAATGCTGTTCTGAAAGTCTTTGGTCTGCGAACTGCGCTGCATCGCCGCTCGCGAAAGAAGAAAATTTCGACCGGATCCCTGTCGTTTTTGCGCGGAGGGCGCATCCTGCTGGTGGAAGATAATGAGATTAACCAGGTAGTGGCAACTGAGCTCTTGGAGGGTCTGGGGTTGATTGTTTCCTGCGCAAGCAGCGGTGAAGAAGCGCTGACCATGGTCCATCGCGGCGATTTCGACGCGGTCCTGATGGATATTCAGATGCCGGGCATGGACGGCTATCAGGCCACAGCTCTTATCCGCAGTGACCCGCGCTTTTCAATCGAGAATCTGCCGATCATTGCCGTGACCGCGCATGCCTTGACAGGTGACCGTGAAAAATCGCTGCAGGCCGGTTTGAATGACCATGTGACCAAGCCGATCGAAGAATCCCAGCTGGCGGCTGCCCTGCTCAAGTGGCTCAAACCGCGCCATAGGATCGAGCCAGCCTTACCTGTGCCGGACCCGGTCAGCGCGTTCAAGGCTGGGGAAAGTTTACCGCTACTGCCCGGGATTGACCATGCCCTCGGGTTGGAGCGATTGGGCGGCAACCAGGTCCTCTTTGTCCGCTTGTTGCGCCTGTTTCGTGCCGATTATTCTGGATCTGTGGGTGAGATCCGCCTGGCCCTGGAGCGGGAAGATTTTGAGCGGGCTCAGCGCCTGGCGCATTCGCTCAAGGGCGTCTCCGCTCAGATCAGCGCCAAGTCCTTGACCGAGGCAGCCAGGGCCTTGGAAATGAGCATTGCGGAAAGAGATTCGCAGCGAATCGAACCAAACCTGGCGCAAGCGCAGGCGCAGTTGGATCTAATCCTGGCTTCACTATCCCACCTGGGGTAAAGCTGCCGGTTCAGGCCTGGATATTGATGTGTTTGCCTTGAAAGGGGGTTTGTTTGGGAATACCCGGCTGGCTGGTGGAACTACTGATGGAACTACTGGTGGAACTACCGCTTCGCGCGCTTTGCGTGATGGAACTACTGATGGAACTACCGCTTCGCGTGGGATCGGCTGCGGCTTTACCAGAGTCGTCCGGGCTGCCGCTGGTCTTTGATTCCGCGTTCGGTTTTTTGGTTTCGGATGTGGCCGCAGGTGATGTGCCCGCGGTTTCGCTGTCCTTGCCCTGTGTTTTATCCGTCGCTTGTTGAGTGACTTCCCGCTGGGCATCCACTTGTGTTTGCATGGCCGCCGAGGCGACCGAACGATCCTGTCCGGACGGTTGGGCTGGAGCCAGCGCGGCTTTGGTCACCTGGATCATTTTTCGCACGGTGGCCGCCGGGTCGTCAGGGACCGGGCTTGAGTCGATCGAGACCTCGCCGCTGACGGCGTACAACTTGCCATCCGGACCGGTGGCGTACCCAAAGCTGGCCGCGCCGCGCACCAGCGAGCCGCCCGCGATCACGTGGGCCTGTTCGTGGGCGCGCACATTGCGGTCGATTTGTTTCAGGCTTTCCAGTTCACGGGATTCATTGCTGTTGTCGGAAGCGCTTGTTCCATCCGCGGAATTGCCGCTGTCTTTAGCGCTGGCGCTTGGTTTTTCAGCCGGCGCGCCGGCTTTTCCGGTCTGGGGCTGGTCTTTGAGCAGTCCTGCTTTGCGCAGGGCTTCTTCAGATATGGTCACCCGGTAAGACTGCGACCCCTGCGAGCCCACCGGCGCTCCGCTTGCGACAGGCGTCCTGGATCCTTCACGCTGCGTCTGGGCAGCCTGATTCGACCCGCCGGAGGTAATATTTTCCGGTGGCAGCGATATTTTTGTCAGGGAGCTAGCGTAGATTGAGCCCATGCGAGGAATCATCCAGTTCTGCCCAAACAGGGCAGATGCATTAATCCTGATTCCATTATCGGCAGGCTGTAAAAAAACTTGAGCAGAAAAGAAAAGACACACCCCGGGAGGATGAACCGGGGTGTGTCTTTTTATCCATTTTCCGAATTCGTTATCTAAGTTCTCTGTGTACTTCCGCGAGTCCGGAAAAAACCGGCTTCTTGATTGGAAGTCACAAAAATTACTTTACTTTCTTTCCATGGGCAGGGGGAGCGAGGAACGGATTTACGAAATCCTGGACTTCCTGCCTGTCCATGCGGAAGACCCCACCTGTGCCAGCGCAGTTGCTGTTCATGCCGAAAGAAGTCACGCCGGCGACGACGTTAGAGTTGCCTAGGAAGTTTGGACCGCCAGAGTCGCCAAAGCAGGTGCCGCCAGTGTTTGTGTTGTTTGAGAGCAACACGGAGAAATCGCCGGTAAAGCCGGGAACATTGATCTGGATCAGTTTAGGAGTGGCAACCATGCGAATTTTCAAACTTTGATCCTTCCAGGAAGCTGCATCCGGGAAGCTCTTTTGCAGCCCATAACCAACTGCAGTAAAAAAGACATCTTTTGTGCCAGGTTTTGTTTTCAGGCCATCGAGCTGATTCACTGTAGGCAGCACCCCATAGACGGGTTTAACAACAGGTTTGCTCAGAATAACAATACCTACATCATGCAGCACAAAAGAACCTGTGCCAAAGTCAGGATGAGTATGAATTTCCGCAAACTCAACGCTGGTAGGTCCGCCACCAGGGTAACCAAGCCCAGCAATATTTGATTGGACATCGGATTCAAACCATACGCGGCCACCCGATGCGCCATCTGTACAATGCCCAGCGGTCAGCAAGACGGTTGGGGAAAGCAAGGTGCCGGAACAGCGCCAGCCAAGTACGGTCTGTCCATCGACTTTTTCATCAAAGACCAGCAAACCGACATACGGATGATCCTCGCCATCTGGTTGGCCATCGGTGATCGCGCCGGCGATGCCGACCATGCTCAATACCAAAACAGCTGAAAGAAAAATTGCAATCAAAAATTTTTTCATTTCAATCTCCTTTGTTATTTTTCGGAATAAAAAAATATATCGACTTGAAATAAATACTTACTGGTCCACTATATCCTGCCCGAGTTTGAAGAATTTTCGCATCGAGCCTCCTGAGCCTGGCAGTTAAACAAAAACTGCCGAAATTTGGATTTCGGCAGCCTGGCGATCTGTGCGTTCAGACCCATAGCTTTGCGCGCCCACCTCGCGATGGGTTTGCCTTTTCGGATGGGTATATTTTAACACTTTTGTAAAGAGTCTGTAAGGTCTGTTCCTAAAAATTTCGGAGAATCACTACCAGTCTGGGATACCGCAGCCTTTAGACGGCGGTATCCCAGACACTAGGCGTTGTGCACCGGTTTACTGCTTGTTAAAAAGACCGTACCACAAAAATCCACTGCCGATTGCGAGCAGGCAGGCAATCACAATGTAATCTTCACCGCTTGCCGCGCCCATCGCCGGGGGCGTCAAAAGCCTGATAGCGATAATCCCAAAAACGATGACACCCAGGATGGTCTCAAGGATATGTTTGGATGTGAAATGCCGTTGGATAGTCATTTTATTACACTCCTATCGCGATATGATTTTTGGATCTGGTTGATTCGAGGCCGCCTATTTGCTTAAATCAAAACTTGAGTCGATCTCCAGGCAGTAAAAAAAATTGCGAGGTGGAACAACCGCTTTGCGTGACGAATCGCCTGCTGTGCGCGGTGCTTTTGAACGGCCATATTTTGAATGCGGGTTAGTCGACTGTGGTCGTTGTCGAAAATGCTATTAGGGTTTACACGCTGTTTCAGCGTAAACCCGCAGCAGACGATCAATCCGTACGGTGGTCGCGCCCCTGCCCATTAAACCAGGTTGGAATTCCCTGGTCTGTGCGGATCGTTGCCCAACCCTGCGTGGCTTTGTTGGCTAAAGTAGGTTGGGCTATCTATATTGTACAAAATTATGCCATAAAGGTCAATGATTGTGAAGAATTTCACTATTAAATTAGATGATTTCAACAGCTGCCCCTGATAAGGCACGGAGAAATCTTGAAATAATTTGGGACGAGCTAAAGTAATTTTTCGATTTCGTCGATGATTTTGTTTTGCTCATCCTGTGGCAGGCGTGACAGGCAATTTCGTATGACATTGACTTCCACAGATTTTTCGGTGTCATCCAGGTTGGTGATGTAATGGGCAATCAAAGCCCGGGTGACCTGGGTCAGTGTGTTCAGGTAGGCCCAACCCTTGCTGCCGACAACTGCCATCTGTTGGATGATGCCTTGCAGATGGAGAATCCCATTCAACGCCAGGCGGGTTCTCCGCGCAGTTTGCAGGTTCAACGCGCGTTGGTTTTCCAATTCTTTTCTGACCAGATCCAACTCGGGCCGCAATACTTTGACTTGTTCCGAAACAACCATATGCTGTTCGAGGCTCCTGGCCAGGTTCTTGCACAGGCGTGAGATCAACAGTTCGGCCCATTTGGGGTTGGTCAGGATTGTTTGAATATTGGGGTTGGGAATCCGGTAAACAACCACGTTATTTGCTGTGGATATAACCGTTGCACTCCTGGCTTCGTCATTGATCATACTCATTTCGCCAAAAAAATTTACTGCTTCGATGGTCCCAATTAATTCCCGTGAAGCGCCAGCCTCTTTGAACACGTCCACTGTTCCGGAGCGCAGCAGGTAGAGCGCATTTTCGTGATCGCCCTCCTTGATTATGACTTCCCGTCCGGGATATACATAGATAAAATTTCGGAAAGAGGTGATTTCTTCACGGGGAATGCCGTATTGAATGTGTAATTCGTTCGGCGAAATGGAATTTCCTTCGATATACCCCTTCTTTAATCCATCCTGTGATTCAGCCATGCGAGCACCTCTCATTTTTCTTGAGTATACTGCCTTTTCAGCCAGGGTGAGAAAACCTGGCGTATAGGGTATTCAATGCCCAGGTTGATGCGATAGTGGTTCCCATCATTGGTGGGCCAGTTCGTCTTGGAAGGCGAAAAGCGTATTTTCGCCCAGGCTCTCTAAGGAATAAGTAGACAGAATCAATCGGTCCCGGCTTTGCTGGTCGGTTTTAACGGCGCGGGAGCAAAGACAGCTGGTGGCCAGCAGGCAGAGACTCGCAATGCCTGCCGTGATCATGATGATATTCTTACGGTTCGCGATCAAGAGCCCTAAAAGCGCCAGGTCATAGAGCATGGTGATCAGGTCAATCCAGCCAAACTGGTCGGTCACACTCAGAATAATGTTGATCGTTAAAACCAGCACTGCCAGGGAATAGCCGCGCTTCTGTCTTTTTCCCAGCAGCAGTCCGCAAATGAGCATGGCCGCGGCATTTCCGAACATCAGGCCAGCGATGATGCCTTTCATTATCATCATCTGGTTGGGACTGTTTCCTTGGGCCAACCGCGCCAGGCTGATCAGACCAAACAGCACCCAAATCGCTGCATTCAGGAAAAATAGGGCTTGCAAAAGCCGGACAAATTTTGGTTTCATTCTGCGTCTCTATGTCGGGCTGATCAGCGGCAGGCGGACGATAAATTCACTACCCTGGCCTGGGCTGCTGTGCGCGTGGACCTGGCCCCCGTGCGAGTGGACAATTTCACGGACGATGGCCAGGCCTAACCCGGCGCCGTGCTGTTTGCCGCCCTGGCGCGAGGCGTCGACCTGGTAGAAGCGCTCAAAAATATGCGCCAGGGCGGTCGCTGGGATGCCCATCCCGCTGTCAGTTACCCTGATTTCCAGCGCTTTCCCCGCCAGAACTGCCGTGACTGAAACGCGACCGCCTGGCGGAGTGAATTTGAGGCCATTGTCCACCAGGTTGGTAAAAACCTGAGCCAGCCGGTCGCCATCCCCAATCAGGCCTGGTAACCCGTCGGAATGGATTTCCAGGGCAATGCCGGCTTGCTGCGCTTGCAGCGCAAATCGTTCGCCCACGCTGTTGAGCAGCGCGCTCAGATCCACCGGCGCGCGCTGCAGGTCGGCAATCCCCGCATCCAGACGAGCCAGGTCGAGTAGATCCAACACCAGCCTGTGCATGCGCGTGGCTTCATTAAAGATCACCTGTGCGGATTGTCTTTGGTCATCTGGCGTGCAGGCGGTCCCATCCAGCAGAGCCTGTGAAAAACCCTGGATCGAGGTCAAAGGTGTCTTGAGTTCGTGCGAAACATTGGCCACAAATTCGCGCTGAGCTTGTTGGCCCGCTTGCACGCGGGCTGTCATCTGGTTATATGCGCCGACCAATTCCTGCACTTCCTGCGGCCCTGCCATCTTCAGGGGTTTGGCCTGGCCGCCAGAAAATTCCCGGGCGGCATTGACCAGGCGCTGGAGTGGCTCTGCCACCCAACGCGCCATCCAGTAGGCCATGATCAGGGCCATGATCAACGCCAGCGCGCCGCCCCATAACAGCGGTGACATCAATTCATCGGCAAAGATATTCAAAAAAGATACTTTGGGGCGCAGCGCGGCGGTAACCAGTAAATTTCCGTTGGCGAGTTTGCGCGAAAGGTACAGCCAGGGCCGGCCCTGGGTATCGGTCAGGCTTTGGTTGATACGCAGTACCCGGTACAAGGGTCGGATTTCGAGAGCAGCTTCCGTGAGGGCCTGCGAATCGGCCAGCACTTTGCGCATCGGGCTGACAATCAACAGGCGCACATCCAGCGCCTCAGACTGGGTTGTCAGGGCAGTCTGTAATTGTTCGCGTGGCAGATCCGACCAGGCGCTCTGTTTTGCCAGCAGGGTGGTCTGGACTGCGGCCAATTTCAGTCTCGTCTGGCGGTAGATGAGTGGGTTGTCGAGCAGGTAAATCACAAAAATGACTGCCACCACGCACAGGGCAGTGACAATCGTCAGGGCGTAGGTTAACCAGAGGCGCGAGCGCAGGGAGCTGAACATGGCGGCGCTCAGCTTTCCGCGATCAATTTATAACCCACACCGGTGACCGTTTCAATTTTGACAGTGCTGCCCGTCAGGCGCTTGCGCAGTTGGGCGATATGCACATCCACGGTGCGGGTCTGGCCGTAAAAATCGAAGCCCCAGGCTTTTTCGAGTAATTGTTCGCGGCTAAAAACGCGCCCGGGCTGTTGGGTCAGGAGTAGTAATAGGTCAAATTCCTGGGTGCGCAGGTTGATGGCCAATCCATCCAGAGTCACCTCGTGGCGCAGGGTATCCATCTTGAGCCCAGCGAATTGTACCGGGGCAGAGTCTGTTGTTGCCGGGCGGTCTGCGCGCCGCAAAATTGCCTTGACCCGCGCCACCAATTCGCGCGGATTGAAGGGCTTGGTCAGGTAATCGTCGGCGCCCAGTTCTAGCCCCAGGATTTTGTCGATGTCCTCGTCTCGCGCGGTCAGCATGATGATTGGGATCGGATTGCCAGTCCCACGCAAGCGGCGGCAGACTTCGAACCCATCCGCGCCGGGCAGCATAATGTCCAGCACGAGCAGACCTGGGCGCAGCTTTTCCACCGTTTCAAGCGCTTCCAGTCCATTTCCACACGATTCGACGCGAAAACCCTCGCGCTCAAGGTACATTTTGGCGAGGGAGACGATCGAGGCTTCGTCATCAACAAGCAGGATGGTTTCCATAAATAGAGTGATCCGAGACTTCCGAAGCCTGGCCGTTCTCTGGCGCTTCGGAAGTCTCAGTGCAGTGATTTGTGATTTTATTTTACATCAGTTTGGGTTGTTCTGAAATTTTTATGGGGCTGTGGGCGTGGCGCTGGGCCGAGGATTGGCTTTGCGGAAGGTTTGGATTGCTTCGCGCAGGGTCTTGAAGGGCTCAGTCATGCTCTCGCGATACTGTTTGAGCGCCTCATTCAGGTTCTCCACGCTGGCTTTGGCTTTTTCTGTGTCGCTGACCTGGCCATTGGCGTCGAATCCGGCGTGCGTGGCAGCTATGGTTTTAGCTTGCTCAAAAAGGACTTTATTCTTTTCGAAAGCGGCTTTGTAGGTATTGAAGGCTGCTTGCACGGCGGAGGCATCCTTGCCGTCTTCCTTGGCTTTGTCAAGCAGCGCCTGGACTTGCCCGAAGAAGGCTGTCGCGTTGCCAATGTTCAGGCTGGTGCGTTGCAGGTTATACTGCTGGCGGGCAAAGGCCAGCTCGAGACGGGTGTTTTGCCGCTCAGCTTGCCTAGTGGTTCCAGGCGCAGGTGGTGTGGCCGTCTCAATGACCCTTGCGGCCAGGACACTGGTCATGGGCAGGACGGCGATAATCAGGGCGGCAATCACTGCGCCGATCATGAACTTGCGAAAATGGATGGTCATGGGATTTTTCTCCTGTGGGTGTTGGCTGAATATGAGCTTACAATTCCTATTCTAGCCGTCCAAGGTTATGCAGGTGTTTCCGCAGTGTAAAAAGGTTGTAAATTCTCCCGGATATTATGGGATGAAATTTTGCAGGGCTTCGATTACGCCCTGGGTGATGCGCGCAGGGCGGGCGGCGATGCCGCTGATTTGGGCTTGGGAGCCACGCGGATCAATTTCGATCAATTTGCTCCCCGCGCTGACTGCAATTCCATCGCGGGTGAGCCCGCGTAATAGCCCGCTGAGCGGGGCGGGCAGGGGTGCGCCGTCCAGGTGGGCGATAACCTGACCACGGGTAACCGGCTCGCCGATCTGGCAAGTGGACTGAAACAGGCCGGCAGCAGGGGCGTAGACGTAGCGGTCGCGGGCGTGACCGGCCAGTTCGACCGGTTCGCCTTGCAGGGGGCGGGTAGGGCCGTGGGAGATTACTTGCCCGAGGCTTTCGCCTCGCCCGGTTTCAATAGCCAGATGGACATTTTCGCCGGCGGTGAAGTTGGGACCCAGCCCGATGGTCAGTGGCGCCAGGTGGATCTGGCTCTCGGGGGCCAGGTGTTTACGCATGCGCGCATCAATCAGTACCCCGGGGCGCAGGGTCTGCAGCAATTCATTGAAGTCACAGACCAGGAGTGGGATAAATACCCGGTCCGCCAGGATCGACTCGACCAGGCTGGGGTCATCCACTCGACGGGCTTCAATGCCTTCGAGCAGGGCGCTGCCGTCGAAAATCGAGTCGCTGAAGGCCATTTTGCGTCGCGTTGTGGTGGGTTGCGGGATGTCGTGTATGCTGACGGCCCACCCGGCCAGGAACAGTCGCTGGGCAATGGCTGAGCCAATATCGCTGCTGCCGCGGATCAGGATTTTTTGCATGCCTTATTTATACCCCATGAATCTCCGGTCAGCAGGCTGGTTTGGGCGGCAGGTTTTTCCAACTCAGGATAAAATACTCTTATGAGTAAGAATACGTGGAACGAACTGATCGCAGGTCTGCCGGATGCCCACCTGCTGCAGACCTGCGAATGGGGTCAGGTGAAGGCTGGCTATGGCTGGCAGCCGCTTTACCTGGTCTGGAGCCGCGCCGCGCGCAAACTGCAGGTCTCAGAGAAGGTGGAGACATTGGCCGGGCTGGAACCTGGCGAGATCGAAGCGGCGGCGCTGGTCTTGAAGAAAAAAGTGCTCAGCCGGGGTTTTACTGCGCGCGTGTGCATCCTCTATTGTCCGAAGGGCCCGCTCTTGCGTTGGGAGGACGCCTCCCTGCGTAAGCGTGTGCTCGACGATCTGCAGCTCTTTGCCCGCCAGCAAGGGGCCATCTTCTTGAAGCTTGATCCGGATGTGGTCGTGGGGCGCGGAGTGCCGGGTACGGAGAGTGATCTTCCGCAGCCAACCGGCCAGGCCATCCAGAACGAGTTGTCTACGCGCGGCTGGCAATATTCGCCGGAGCAGATCCAGTTCAAGAACACCGTGTTGGTGGATGTGTTGGTTGCAGATGAAGAATTGCTCGCGCGTATGAAGCAGAAGACGCGCTACAACGTGCGCTTAGGCCCGAAGAAGGGGCTCGTGGTGCGCGTAGGTGACGAGACAGATTGGCCCCTGCTCTACAAGATGTATGCCGAGACTTCAGTGCGCGATGGGTTTGTAATCCGTGACCAGGCATATTACCAGGCAGTTTGGAAGGCTTTCGCCAACTCCTCTGCAGCGTTGATCGCGGAGCTAGAAGGCCAGGCGATTGCAGCGGTCTATCTTTTTCATTTCGCCGGAAGGGCGTATTATCTATACGGGATGTCCGGCGAGGCGCACCGCGATCTGATGCCGAACTACTTGCTGCAGTTCGCGGCAATGCGCTGGGCCAGGCAACAGGGCTGCCGGGTTTATGATCTGTGGGGCGCGCCGGAAATATTTGATCAGAGCGATATGCTCTGGGGCGTCTTCCG
The DNA here is from genome assembly GCA_964536185.1 of uncultured Anaerolinea sp. Taxonomy (GTDB): domain Bacteria; phylum Chloroflexota; class Anaerolineae; order Anaerolineales; family Villigracilaceae; genus UBA5195. Next base: position 23,920 of record CAZHWV010000050.1, read on the forward strand.
CTTCAAGGAGGGTCTGGGTGGGCAGGTGCAGCGTACTTTAGGCGCCTGGGATTTTGCTCCCAACCCGCTCTGGTACTGGGTTTATACTCAGGTGATGCCCCGGTTGCTGGATTTTATGCGTTCGCGCGGCAGGCAGCGTACGCGCCAGAGCCTTGTTTAACAACTGATGGAACTACCGCTTCGCGTGGATGCTTGATGAGCAGTTTTGACGAATTAATGACTGGTTGCATAGACAACAGGAGAATATATGAACTCGATTCCGCGTTTGCGCTTTGCCCATTTACCTACCCCGATTGAGGAATTGCCCCGCTTGTCAGCGGAGTTGGGCGGTCCGCGTCTCTTCATTAAACGTGATGACCAGACCGGGCTGGCCTTTGGCGGCAACAAAACCCGCAAGTTGGAATTCCTGGTGGCTGAAGCCCAGGCTCAGGGGGCCAGGGTGTTGATCTCGGCCGGAGCGATGCAGTCGAATCACTGTCGCCAGACCGCGGCAGCGGCTGCAAAATTCGGCATGGAGTGTATCCTGGTCCTGAACGGTCAACACCCCAAGCAGCCCTCGGCCAACTTGATGCTGGACTTTCTATTTAATGCGGATATTGTCTGGGTGGCGGATCGAAAGGATCGGGATGCAGTGCTGCGGAAGACGTACGAGACTGCCCTGGCCAGCGGGACTCAGCCTTACCTGGTGCCTTATGGTGGTTCCAGTCCGACTGGCGCGCTGGGTTATGCCTTTGCCGTGGAAGAGTTAATCCAGCAAGGCTTGAAACCAGATTGGATTGTCTTTGGAACTTCTTCGGGTGGGACTCATGCCGGGTTGACCCTGGGGGCGCGGGTTTTCAATTGTCAGGCCAAAATCCTGGGGATCAGCATCGATGAACCCGTTGCTGCACTCAAAGTCAATGTTTCCGCGCTGGCCAGCGCAGCCAGTGAGAAATTTGGCGGGCGCATTGAATTTAGTGGGCTGGATGTGTTGGCGAACGATGAGTATTGCCAGGCGGGTTATGGTGTTTTTGGCGAACAGGAACGCGAAGCGATTTGCCTGTTTGCGGGGAAAGAGGGAATTTTGCTCGATCCGGTCTACACAGGCCGGGCTGCGGCCGGCATGATCGATCTGATCCGGCGCGGTGTTTTTGGAAAGGATGAGACGGTCTTGTTCTGGCACACCGGTGGCCAACCTGCTCTGTTCGCCGAGAAATATCAGAGAGAAATTATTTCATAAATTCATACCCAACTCCTGAAATTTATATTCATGGAATGATTCACCCGGAAGGATTCCCTTTGTCCCAATATCTGACACCAGGTAGAAATCTCCCTGATCATCTTCATCAGTTCCAGATTTTCCAACATAAAAAAAACCATGCATGCTGCGACAGTGAGTCTGGATTTCCGGATCAGGGTCTTCGTCGTCAATTAGCGCCCAACCAACCAGTGGATATTCATTTGCCTTATCATTATGATCTAAGGTAACCACAAAACCACCTGCTTGCGCAGGGACGATCTCGATAATATTGGTGTGTGCGTTCATGTTTGTCTCCGCATGGCTCTTTGGGGGGGGAGCCCATTTTCTATATAGTTGATACCTGAACGTTTTGAATTAAACCTGTTTAGATTACCTTTAGGATACTCTTTATGCTTGAAATTTTCATCTGTGATCTGTTGAAATATGTAAATAGAAATGCAGATGGTAAATCTGCATTTGATGTCAACATTTGTTGAGGCCGAGAAAATTACCGACCCAAGTTTTCAACACAAAAATCCCCGCAAATTTGCGGGGATTTTTAGCGGAGAGGGTGGGATTTGAACCCACGGTGGCCCAGAGGACCACAACGGTGTTCGAGACCGTCCCATTCAACCACTCTGGCACCTCTCCATTCGATCAGTGTGGCGGGGCGGATTATACCGCTTTTTTGTGGTTTCGGGATACTTAAATCTCGGCAACATCTCCCTGATCAGGGTAGTGGATGTGGCGCATGCCACCCGCTTCCAGCTTCTCCATCAGAGGCAGAGCTCCACGTGGTTCGCCGTGCACAATGAAGGTGTGTTTAGCGCTATTTTTTACGCCGAGGGCGTATTCGGTCAGCAAGTCCTGACCGGCGTGGGCTGAGAGCCCACCAATGGTGGCAATTTCGGCGCGCACATCGTAGGTTTCACCAAAGATGCGAACCTGGTCTTCGCGGTCTGCCAGGCGTCGCCCGAGTGTATTGGGGGCCATCCATGAAACGATCATGATTGTATTTTTTGGGTTTTCAATATTCCAGCGGATATGGTAAACGATGCGTCCGACTTCCGCCATGCCTGCTGCGGAAATGATGATCATGGAGTCTTTACGTTGGTTGAGCGATTTTGATTCTTCCAGGCTGTGGATGTAGGTCAGGTTATGAAATTCAAGAGCAGGGTGCCCATTGTAAATTTGGGTGCGAGTTTCCTGGTCATAACATTCTTCGTGTTTTTTGAAGATATCGGTGGCGTTTACAGCCAGCGGACTGTCGACATAGACTGGGATATTTGGTAGTTTGCCTTCAGTGTGCATGCGGTTGAGGTTATAGACCAGTTCCTGGGTGCGCCCGACAGCAAAGGCGGGAATGATGACTTTGCCGCCACGTTGCAGGGTGCGGTGGATGACGGTGCACATTTCCTGGTAGGCTTCTTCGGGATCACGGTGAGGTTTGTCACCGTAGGTGCTTTCCATGACCAGGATGTCGGTTTCTTGTGGCAGGACGGGATCGCGCAGAATGGGCTGCTGGCGACGTCCGATATCGCCGGAAAACCATAAGCGGGTCTTTTTTCCTTTTTCTTCCAGGTCCAGTTGAATGGCAGCCGAGCCCAGAATGTGTCC
>CAZHWV010000051.1:0-26644 GCA_964536185.1 uncultured Anaerolinea sp.
GGGGTAACCTCCACCAGCCCCGGGTTTTCTTGCAGGCATTTTTCAATGACAAATTCGCAGCGCGGCGCAAACGGGCAGTTGCGTGGTTTGACCAGCAGGCTGGGAGGCGCTCCGCGGATGGATTTCAGGTTGTGATCCCGGCGGCGGTCAGCGCGGGGCAGGGCGGCCATGAGTGCCAGGGTGTAAGGGTGCAGCGGGTTCTCGTACAGGTCGAAAACCTCGGCTTCTTCGACAATAAAACCGGCATACATAACGATCACCCGATCTGCCATGCCTGCGACCACGCCCAGATCGTGGGTGATCCAGATGATGGCCATGCCCAGCTCTTGCTTGAGGCGTTTGACCAATTCGATGATCTGGGCCTGGATGGTTACATCCAGGGCTGTGGTCGGTTCATCGGCGATTAACAGCCCGGGGCTGCAGGCCAACGCCATGGCGATCATCACTCGCTGGCGCATGCCGCCGGAAAACTGGTGCGGAAAATCGCCCAGGCGGTTGTGCCCATCGGGAATGCCGACCCAGTTGAGCAGTTCGGATGCGCGCGCGCGGGCCTGTTCGGCGTTCATATCGGTGTGGGTGCGCAGGGTCTCGGTCAGTTGGCGTCCAATGCTGAGCACAGGGTTGAGGCTGGTCATCGGGTCCTGAAAGACCATGGCAATCTCTTTGCCGCGCACGTGTTCCATATCTTCTTCACTTATTTTGAGCAGATCCATCCCTAGATAATCGACCTGGCCGCTGACAATCTCACCGGGCGGGATGGCAACGAGGCGCAGGATGGAGAGCATGGTCACTGATTTGCCGCAGCCGCTTTCGCCGACGACTGCCAGGGTTTCGCCCTCGGCGACATGGAAAGAGACGGAATTGACTGCGTACACGATTCCCTCTGGGGTGTGAAAACGGGTCTGGAGGTCTTTCACGGAAAGGATAGTCGATTTGGCAGGCATGGGTTACACCGTCCGGCTGCGGGGGTCGAGGGCATCCCGTAAACCATCGCCCAGGAAATTGATACTTAAAACAATCAATACAATTAAAATGCCAGGGTAAAACCACAGCCAGGAAGCTGTCTCGATATAGTTGTAAGCGCCTTCAAGCATATTGCCCCAGGTTGCGGTGGGGGCGCGGACACCCATCCCCAAAAAGCTGATGTAAGCCTCCAGGGAAATGGCGTTGGCCACCCCGAGCGTGGCCGAAACGATGATCGGAGCGATGCAATTGGGCAGGATATGCTTAAATATTATTTCCCAGGCCGGGGTGCCGGTGGCGCGGGCAGCCAGGACAAACTCGCGTTCCTTGATCGACAGGAATTCCGCGCGCACGATGCGCGCCAGGTAAGTCCAGCTGGTCAGGCCGATGATCAGGACGATGACGACCACGCTGCCGCTGTAGGTGCGCCCAAAAAGTTGAATGTTGGGCACGTTTCCGGCAAAAAATTTTGACATGATAATGAGCAGCAGGATTTGGGGAATATTGAGCATGGCTTCGGTGAAGCGCATCGAAATATTGTCGACCCAGCCGCCATAATAACCGGCCAGCGCGCCGATCAGGATGCCGAGCAGCACTTCAACCAGGGCGGCAGTCAGACCGATCAGGATCGAGATCTGTCCACCGTAAATGGTGCGGGCCAGGATGTCGCGGCCAACCGTATCGGTGCCGAAAGGGTGCGCCGCGTTGGGCGGATTCAGGCGCAGGCTTGTATCGGTGGCATTGGCATATTCTTCGCTCAGGAAAAATCCACCCCCGAAAGAATACAGGACCAGGAGGATCAGGACCAGCACCCCAAAGAGGGCCATCTTGTGACGCAGAAAGCGCCGCCAGGTGAGCTGGAGCAGCGATAAGGGGGGTGGTTCCACTTCTTCGACAAATAATTGGGCAACAGTGGTCTGCAGGGCGCTCATGGATTGGGTCCGGGGAAGTTGGAATTAGCTGTAACGAATCCTGGGGTCAAGCCAGGCATAGACTACATCGGTGATAATTTGAAAAATGACCACCGCAGCGGCAATTAGCATCAGGATACCCATGACCACGGGTGTATCGCCGCGTTCAACATGGTCGAGGAACAGGCGTCCCATGCCGGGCCAGGCAAATATGCGTTCAGTGACCACAGCTCCGCCCAGCAGCAGCGGCAGGTCAAGCCCGACCACCGTCACGATCGGCAGGGCGGCATTTTTAAGGGCATGGATGAAGGTGATCTCGCGTTTGGGCAGACCCTTGGAACGCGCCGTGCGAATGTAATCCTGTCCGAGCACCTCCAGCATGGTGCTGCGGATGTAACGGCTGTAGGCCGCAAAACTGATGAAGGCGATGCTGAAGACTGGCAGGATCATGTGCAGGATGACCTGCCCGGGGGTCTGGCCCACCTTTGGATCGAACATGCCAACCGCCGGCAGGTAAGGCAAGCCCCAGCGTTTGAAGTTGACCGAGAAGATATAAATGGTCGATAAGGCAATGAAAAAGATCGGCATGGAATAACCGATGAAGGAAACCCCGGTCATGAGGTTATCGAGCAGCGAATACTGGCGGAGGGCCGAATATACCCCGACCAGCAAGGCCCCAAAAACAATCACAAATTCTGCCGTGATCATCAAGATCAGCGTGTTCGGCAGCCGGTCCCAGATGACTGAAATCACCGGCTGGCCGATCTTGACCAGCGAGGTGCCAAAATCACCGCGCAAAACACCGTGGCGGCTGCCGGCAGTATCGGGGGTTCCATCCCCATCCAGATCGGTCAGAGTCCAGTCGTTGCCCACCAGCCAAAAGAAATATTGAAGGTAGATGGGCTTGTCCAGGCCCAACTGGCGGGTGAGGCGCTCACGATCGGCGGAGCGCGTCGCTGTGCGCCCGCCCATGGTGGCGATCGGGTCGCCGGCATTTTGCATGATCACAAACAAAACCAGGCTGATCATAAACAACAAGGGTACAGCCTGCAAAAGACGCCGAAGAATATAGCGTGTCATCTGCTTCCTGGCCTCCAGGGTATGACAGGGGGTCTGCAAACATGGTCACCTGTTTGCAGACCCCGGGATTTACCAGAACGTGATTACTTGAGATCCCATTCCGTAATGTTGTAGAAGGGGGTCACGCCGGAGATCTTGGCCCCGGTCAGCTTGGCGCTGATCGCCCACAAGTCGGGATCCTGCCAATAGCCGAGGAAGTAGGCCTGGTCAAAGATGTATTTTGTGATCTTGTAGAAGGTTTGCTGGCGTTGAGTGAAATCTACCTGGGCGGCCTGGGTCACGAACAGATCATTCAGCGCCTGGTCGCACAGATACATCCAGTTCGTGCCACTGGGGGACTCATTTGAGGGAATCTCGTTGCATAACCATTCGGCAGTTTCCGGGTCGGGGAAGCTGGATGTCACGGTCGAATATTCGAACATGTCATACTGGCCGGTGGCAGCCGGGCCGTTCTGGTCATAGCCAGCGAAGTAAGTGTCTGAATCGGCATTGAGCAGTTCCACTTTGATACCCACCTTGGCCAGCTGGTTCTGGACGACGGCCTGGGTATCTTTGCGGATTTCGCGCGTGGTGGTCCCGTATTTGAGGCTGAGGATCACGCCGTCCTTTTCGCGCGTGCCGTCTGCGCCGGGTTTCCAACCAGCCGCATCCAGCAGGGCTTTGGCCTTCTCTGGATCATACGGATAGGGTTTGAGGCTCGGGTCTACGTAGGGTGAGTTATCCCAATAGGTGGCTGCCACAGCCGTCTTGCCCAGGAGCAAGTCCTTAACGATCGACTCGCGGTCGATGGCATAGGCGATGGCCTGGCGCACATTCACATCTTTGGTGGCCGGGTTGGCTTTATCGCCCATGTTGAAGTACAGGCCTTCGTTGTAGCCGGAGAAAGACTTAACCACCTGGATGCCGGCTGTTTCGAGCGCCGGGATATCCGGATAGGCAATGAAGGTGCCCAGGTCGCCCTCGCCGGCTTTGAGGGCGGCAATTTGGGCAGCATCGTCTGGCACGAAGCGGATGAAGATCTTATCGATCTTGGGTTTTGTGCCCCAGTAATTCTGATTGGTGACGAAGCTGGCGTAGCTGCCGGTTTCCCACTTTTCGAGCACGTACGGGCCACAACCGACCGTCGGGTTGCGGTTCCACTCGGCTTCGTTGATGCTGCCCTTCGCGTCAAATACGGGCTGCAGAACGTGCTTGGGCATCAGGCCTTTGAACAGGGAGCCAAGCCAGGCTGCGTAGGCGTCTTTAAAGGTGATCACGACGGTTCGTTTATCCGGGGCTTCGACCTTGACCATCTTGTCATAAGGGTTTTGCGAAGCGACGGTATTCTTTGGATCCATGTACATCTGGTAGGTGAAAACGAAATCGTCGGCGGTCATGGCGGTCCCATCTGACCAGACGATATCGTCGCGCAGCTTGAGGGTAATGACTTTGCCATCCGCCGAAAGACCGCCGTTGGCTGCGCTGGGCAGTTCCTTGACCAGCAGAGGGTAAGCCACATTTTGATCATCAAAGTTCCAGGCCCAGCAGTTCCAGATCTGTTGGGAGATTGCCGAGAACCACATGTTGGTGTAAGCCGGGTTCAGGGTATCAAATTCCTGGGTGAATATGAAGGTTGCAGTTTTCGGGACTGCGGTGGCTGCCGGTGCTGCAGGTGCCGCAGGGGTGCCGCAAGAGCTCAAAAGCAGGCCAAGGACGATCAAGACAGGTACAAGTTTTTTAAACATATATTCTCCTCCTCCATGAATGAGTTGTCAAAGAATCACAATGAAAGTATTACATACATTATTAAATATTGCAACCGAACAACAAAAATTGGGTTACTTAGCCCATCAGGCACAAGTTAAGGTTTTATGGAGCATGGCAAGAGTATTTCACCGATTTTTAGATCAGTTTTTGTGCAAAGATTGATTGCCATTTGCCCAAAACAGGATCACGAATAGCACGAAATAACGAATAGCACGAAATAACGAATAGCACGAACAAAGCGTAAAAATTCGGGTTATTCGGTTTACAAAGTGCCCGTCAGGGTCAGGGTCAGGGTATACGCGGATTCGACAGATTTATAAGACAGGGTTCAAAACAAACTCAGGAAAGCAGGCTTTGGGCGGTGCGGATATCGGTCTGGATTTGGGCAATCAAGGCTTCCACCCCTGGGAATTTCTGCTCGTCGCGCAGACGTTCAACAAATTCCAGGGTCATCATCTGTCCGTACAGGTCGGTATTGAACCCGAGCAAGTGGGCCTCTACACGCGGCAGTACTTCAGTGGATGAGATGAAAGTGGGTCGCAGGCCGATATTGACGACCGCCTGGTATTTTTCTGTGCCCACCCGCGCCCAACAGGCGTACACGCCATTCAGCGGCACGGCTTTGCCGGCTGGGAAGTCCAGATTGGCTGTCGGGATGCCGATGGTGCGCCCTCGCCCATCGCCGGGGACCACGGAGCCGGTCATCGCGTAAGGGCGACCAAGCTTATCGGCAGCCTGGCGGATGGCCCCCTGGGCGATAGCCTGACGGATAAGCGTTGATGAGATCACCTCGTTATGGTAGTGGATGGGCTCCACAGCGTCGACCTGATAGTCCATTTCTAGGCCGAGTTGCCTCAGGCGTTCAAAGTTTCCGGCGCGGTTTTTACCCAGCGCAAAGTCATAACCGGTAAGCAGTTTTTTCAGGCCGAGATGACGCTTGAGATCGGCCATGAAATTTTCGGCGCTGTGTTCGGCCAATTCGCGGGTGAACTCCATGCTGATGACAGCATCGATTCCCAGGTTAAAGAGGACCACCGCGCGTTCATCCGCTGTGGTCAGGCACTCAATCTTTCGTCCGGCCAACACCTTGGCCGGATGCGGGTCGAAGGTAAGGACAACGGCAGGCGCGCCGTTTTCATGGGCGCCTGCCGTTAGTCTTTGCATTATTTCCTGGTGACCGCGATGGACGCCATCAAACACGCCAATCGTTAGCCAGGAACTATTAAGTTGCACAGCATCCAGGCTGTGGTAATGTTGGGGCATACGCTCTTGCCTGTCCTTTTTTTGAGAGGTCAGGTTGCTTTTAAGAAAAGAATACTTTTTTGGGCTGCCACTCGCTGGTGGCGGGATCCAGTTCCATCAGAGCTACCAGCTCACCTGCCATGCTAACACCGCGCACCAGGTTGTTGATCCCTGGTTTATCGGCCGGGTTGGCCGGGATGCGGTGTCCATGCTTGACGTTTTCGACCATGTCTGGGTCGAGTTCGATGTCAGGCCAATCGCCCAGGGCCTCGGCGGCGGGAATGAGGTATTGATACCACATCCCGGCCCGGAAGGCTTCCTGCAGCTTGCGCAAGGGGATGGCGTCGCGCAGGCTGAAGCGGCCGCTCTTGGTCCGGCGCAGGCCCACCAGGTAACCACCGCAGCCGAGCGCATTGCCCATGTCATTGGCCAGGGAACGCACGTAAGTGCCAGAGGAGCAGTGAACATCGACAACGACCTCGGGAGGAGCCCATTCGAGCACTTCGAGGTGATAGACGTTGATTTTGCGTGGAGCCAGTTCGACTTCCTCGCCTTTGCGGGCCATGTCATACGCCCGGCGGCCACGCACCTTAACCGCCGAATAGGGTGGCGGAGTCTGTTCGATCTCGCCGACAAACTGTTTGAGGGTTTCCTCGAACTGTGTCTCGGTTACATCGAAGGGTGTGGTCGTCTGCTGGGTGAAGCGCCCATCAGCGTCAAAGGTGTCGGTCGAAGCGCCCATGCGCATGATCGCCTGATAGCGCTTGTCCGAGGCCGAAACGTATTCACTCAAGCGCACGGCTGGGCCGACCAGCAGGACCAGTACGCCCGAGGCGCGTGGGTCAAGTGTTCCGGTGTGCCCGGCGCGACGGATGCCAGTGCCGAAACGGACGGCATTGACGACGTCATGCGAGGTCATACCGATGGGTTTGTCGATGACCAGCACGCCGGAAATAGCATTCTTAAGATCTTGATTATCCATGATATTCTCCTGCCGCCTAAAGATTGAGCATTTCCCGCGTGGTCTGTAAAACACGCATTTGGACTTCTTCCAGGGTGCCGGAGATATCGGCCCCGGCAGCTGCCTTATGCCCGCCGCCGCCAAAGTGCGTGGCGATCCGCGAGACATCTACTCCAGGCTGGAGGGCGCGCCAGGAGATTTTGACAGTATTGCGCTGTTCAACAAAGATCATGCCCACTACGTGGTCTTCAATTGCTGAAATGATATTGATCAAATCGGCATCGTCATTGCCACCATAACCGGCCAATTTTCGATCATCCAGTCGCATGGTTGCGTAGACGATCCCATCTAGGGTCTTCAAGCTCGAAAGCCCGGCTCCCCAGTAGCGCGCAGCCGAAAAGGAGCGGCTGACCAGGGCGCGGGTGTACAGATCAGGCATGTTGATGCCGGTATCCATAAGCAGTGCCATCTGGCGCAAAGCAGCGGATGTGGTGTTTGAGGTGCGGAAGCCAAGTGTATCGGTCACGATACCGGTAGCCAGGTTGGCCGCCACATCCTGGGTGATTTCCAGCCCCCATTGCGGCAGGTGGTCAACCAAAATTGCTGAAGTGGCGACAGCATTTGGCTCAATCAGGTTGATGGTTCCGAATTTTTCATTGGTAACGTGGTGATCGATATTGATATCGGGTTTGCGGTAATATTCGAATTGTTTGCCGGTGCGCTTGAAATCGGCGCAATCCAGCGTGATGAACAGGTCTGGCTGGCCCTGTAATTCTTTTTTAACCAGATCGCTGCCAGGCAGGTAACGAAATGAAGCGGGCAAGCCGTCGTTTAATACCATCTGGATGGTTTTGCCGGAATGCTTCAATGCCAGCCCGAGGCCGAGCGTTGAGCCGATAGCATCTCCATCGGGCCGGACGTGGGAAACGATCAAAATGTTATTCGCAGAGGCTATTTTGGCATTAATATCTGCGTCGATTTCATTCATACACGCTTGAAACTCCTCATTTATTTTACCATGAAGCGAATTGACGGTCTTATTTTTTCTCTTCGCGCAGCTGGGCTAGAATTTGTTCGATATGGTCTGCGTGTTCTGGGGTTGGATCCCAGTGAAAACGCAGTCGCGGAAAAGAGCGCAAGTCAACCCGGCTGCTCAGCGCGCGGCGCAGGTAACCATTGGCGCTTTCCATGCCTTGCACAATTTCAGCCGCGCGGGATTTTCCCTCCACCGCTGAAACGTAAACATCCGCATAGACCAGCTCGCGGTCCACGCGCACGTCAGTCACATAGACATCGTGTAGTCGCGGGTCGCTGATTTCTTTGATCAGCATGTCCGAGATTTCTTCGCGAATACGGTCAGCAATTTTTTGTAGACGAACACCGGATGGCATATTTTTTTGAGTCCTAAATTATTGGTTCGGTTCAGCCATTTTTCTCGAGACTGTAGCACTCAATCATATCACCGACGAGCACATCGTTGAAGTTTTTCAAGCCAATGCCGCATTCAAAACCGGCGCGGACTTCGCGCACATCGTCTTTTTCGTGCCTGAGGGAGGCCACTTCGCCTTCGAAGACGGTGTCGGCGCCGCGGGTCAGGCGGATCTTGCCATTACGGCGTAGTTCACCTTCCAATACGCGACACCCTGCGATTTTCCCGGTCTTAGAGATGGGGAAGATCGCCAGCACCTGGGCTCTGCCAATGTGCGTCTCTGTAAACTCGGGTTCGAGCATGCCTTTAAGGGCTTTTTCAATGTCCTCGGTCAGACGGTAAATGATGTCATACATGCGGATCGAAACGCCTTCGGATTCAGCCAGGCGGCGCGCGGTCACTTCGGCCTGCACGTTGAAGCCCAGTAAAATGGCTTTGGAAGCCGAGGCCAGCATAACATCATTTTCGCCGATATTGCCAGTTTCTGAATAGAGTACTTTGAGGGCAATTTCAGAGCTGTTTGTTTTCGCAAGTTGGTTTAGTTCTTTGACGATCGGCTCGAGCGAACCCTGCACATCAGCTTTAAGAATCAGGCGAAGTTCCTTCAGTTCACCGGCTTTGAAGCGGGCATACAGGTCTTCGAGCGACATCTTGGCTGTAGCAGATTGGTTCTTCAGGGCGTCCTGGCGCTTGATTACAATCTCGCGGGCCACGCGCTCACTTTCCACGACTTCAAAGATTTCACCCGCTGATGGAACGGCATTCATGCCTAAGACTGAAACTGGCATCGATGGACCAGCTTTTTGCACTGGTTTTCCGCGGTAGTCATACATGGCCTTAATGCGCCCTTGTGAGATTCCCGCCACAACGACCGCGCCGTTCTTAAGCGTCCCGTTCTGAACCAGCAAGCTGGCCATGACACCTTTGGTTTTGTCTACTTCGGCTTCGATCACCGTGCCAATGACCTTGCCCTGCGGGTTGGCGTGTATCTCCAGGCTGTCAGCGACCAGGAGAATGGAAGCCAGCAGATCAGTAATACCCGTCTTCTGTCTGGCTGAAACCGGGACAACAATGGTGTTCCCGCCCCATTCATCCGGAACGAGTTCCAATTCGGCTAGTTGATTCTTGACCCGATCCGGGTTGGCGTTGGGTTTATCAACCTTGTTGAGCGCCACGATCATCGGCACGCGGGCGGCTTTGGCGTGGGCGATCGCTTCACGCGTTTGCGGCATTACGCCGTCATCTGCCGCCACCACCAGCACCACAATATCCGCGCCTTGGGCGCCGCGCGCGCGCATTGCAGTAAAGGCGGCGTGCCCTGGTGTATCCAGGAATGTGATCAGGCGGCCTTCTTTTTCTACTTGATACGCGCCGATGTGTTGGGTAATTCCTCCGGCTTCGCCCGCGGCAACTTCTGTCAGGCGGATGGCATCCAGCAAGGATGTCTTGCCGTGATCGACATGCCCCAAAATCGTTACCACGGGTGGGCGGATTACCAGGTCGGCAATTTTTTCATTGGCAATCTTTTGGCGCCAGAGCGGGATCTCGCCAGCTTCTTTTTGTTCTTCCGCTACCTGTTCTTCTTGGATGGTTTCGAAACCAAATTCTGCGGCCACAATCGAGGCTGTGTCATAGTCAATGGTCTGATTGATGGAGGCCATAACGCCGTTGAGCATCAGCTTTTTAATGGCGTCAATTGGGCTGATGCCCATTTTCTGTGCCAGGTCGCGCACACCAATCACGACCGGAATCTCGATCTTTTTTTCGTTCATAAGGTACCTCCAACAATGACAACTTAACTACTTCAGCCAGAACCTTTTTAATCACCAGCCACACAAAATCCACGAAAAGGAACTAAATTTTTCCGTCTAACTTGAACCTGTAATATTCCGTTTTTGTTCGCGTGAGTGGTGCGTTTCGAAGGGGCCGGGATTTATTCAGCAGGTTCTTCCGGCAGGCTGGCGAAATATGTTTCCAGCCTCTGCCGGTCTTCGGGCGTAAGGGTTACCTTCAATCCATTCGCAAGCCCACCCTTTAGGGCGCGCTCCCAACAAGATCTCAGATCATGCAAATAGGCACCCCGGCCATTTATCTTTCCTGTTGGATCAATAAATACTCCGTCGGGGCGCCGGACAATACGGGTTAATCCGCGTTTGGGTAGCGTGCTGCGGCAGCCCACGCAGGTTCGTTGCGCAATGTGTTTTGGCCTGGCAGGCTTTCCAGCCATATTTACCAGTCTTCGCCGGTCCATTCGGCGTCGCCGCGCTTGTGTTTCTTGCGGCCTACCACTTCACCACGGTCTTCGTCAAATTGATACTCGACCGATTTCTTGCCCTTTTTGCCCTTCTTGTCTGACTTATCATCCTCTTCCGTGCCAGGCTTGAAGCTTTCGGGGCGCAGCTTGAATAATTCTTCAAAGGTTACTTCGGCGGTTTCCCCGGCAATTTCTCCGACTGGGGCTTCAGTCGCGCCTTCGACAGTGACTTCCGTTGGAATTTCGCTTGCCGCGACTTCTGGAACGATCTCAGTTTCAACTGGCGTGGCTGTTTCGGCCGGCGTGAGTTCCACGACTGGGGCGATTTCCACGACAGGGGCGATTTCCACCACTTCGGCGGGGACTTCCGCTTCGACCCCGAACTTCGTCTCTGTGACGGCTTTTTCTATTGCTTGCATGGCCTTTGGACCAATACCTGCCAGGCCCAGGACCTTATCCGGGCTGAGTTTCATGGCCAGCAATAAATCACCAGCCGTGTTGTAATCAGCCTCGATCAAAATATTGAAGACATGTTCGGGCAGGCCCAAAATATCCAGAGGTTGCTCAAAAGCCACATCCGGAATTCCAACGCGCGCTTCGGCCAGTTTTTCGGCGTGGACTTTTTCCTCGGCGCGTTGGCGCTCGATACTGCGTCGTTCCACGCGATCCACGAACTGGGCCAGGGCGGTGTATTCTTCGGGCGTGATCGGGCGGCCTTCGGCTTTTTTAGCCAGAATTTCGCTGATGCGGATGACATTGTCCTTTTCGAACTCAGCCGTCAGGCGCATGCCCGGTTCGGATTGCAGCCTGCTGAGAGTATCCCCCGCGGCTTCAATTACGGATTTAATGTCGATGCGCCAACTGGTCAGTTTCGCGGCCAGACGGGCATTCTGCCCATCGCGGCCAATCGCAAGCGAGAGTTGATCATCCATGACCACCACGGTGGCGGTCTTTTCAGCTTCGTTCAAATACACGCCGCTGACTCGCGCCGGGCTGATGGCTTTGGAAATATAAATGACCGGGTCCTGATTCCACTCGATGATATCAATTTTCTCGTCGTGCAGTTCCTTGACAATCGCCTGGATACGCATACCCTTGACGCCTACACAGGCGCCCACCGGGTCAACGCCGGCCTGGGTGGCAGAAACCGCCACCTTGGCCCGTTGGCCTGGTTCACGCGCAATGGCGCGAATCTCGACGATGCCGTGATAGATTTCGGGAACTTCGTTTTCAAGCAGCCGGCGCAGAAAATTGCGGTGCGCCCGCGAAAGGATAATCTGAGGCCCGCGCGAACCGTCCTTCACTTCCATGATGATCGCTCGCAGGCGGTCGTGTACGCGGAACTTCTCGCCTGGGATGCGCTGGTTGGCAGGCATGATGCCTTCGGCCTTCATATCCAGGCCGATGGTGGTCGTCTGTGGATTACTGGCCTGGACGATACCGCTGACGGTCTCGCCCAATTGGCGTTCAAAATACTGCATTTGCGCGGAACGTTCGGCTTCGCGGATGCGTTGTTGAATCACCTGGCGGGCAGTCTGGGCTGCCACCCGTCCAAAGTTTTGTGGCGTGGATTCGATAATTGCCATGTCACCCAGCTGGACGGTTGGGTTTACTTTACGGGCGTTCTCAAGCGACACTTCGGTGCGCTCATCCTGAACTTCTTCGACAACTTCTTTTTCGGCAAACACCAATATTTTACCGGTATCAGGGTCTACCTTGGCTTCCACATGTTGCGCGCTCGAAGCGTTTACGGCGCGGCGGTAAGCTGACACCATGGCCGATTCCAGTGCTCCAAGGATAATTTCCTTGGATAGTTGTTTTTCTTCCAGCACTTCATTAAAAGCCAGGCTAAACTCGTTTTTCATCTTACGCGAACTCCCGATTGAATGGTTCTCGGATATTTTGGTTCGGCGGTCAGCCCGAAAAACCTGGGTCGATTTTGCCGCCGTCACTGACGTATTACAAACGAAAAAGTGGGGGGCGCCCACTTTTCGGTGTTTGCAATATTGAATTTCATAAACGATTCTAGCACAAACGCGGAGAAACTGCAAGAAGCGGACCTCATTTTCCAGGCGAGCGCGGCAGCAAACCCGCTATAATAGCCCCATTCTGGAGGTCTCAATGACCCACTTATCTGGTAAGGAAAAATCTCGGTATGTGCAGGACATTTTTACCCGCATTGCCCACCGCTATGATCTGATGAACCGCTTGATGACTGGCGGGCAAGATGTGGGCTGGCGTAGGCAAGTCATCCAACTCGCCGGGCTGCAGCCCCAGGCTAGGTTGTTAGATCTGGGCGCCGGGACCGGCGATCTGGCTCGCGAAGCTCTGGCTCAGCAGCCAACCGCTCGGGTCATCGCCGCAGATTTTACCTTTGAGATGATGCGCGCCGGGTGCAAACCTGGCGATCCTTTTGGCTGGGCAAATGCGGATGCCCTGGCTCTACCCTTTCCGCCGGAATCATTTCACGCGGTTGTTTCCGGTTTCCTGATGCGCAATGTCATCGACAGCCAGGCCGCTTTGATTGAGCAATATCGTGTCTTGAGACCCGGCGGGCGCATTGTAATCCTGGATACCACCCGCCCGCAGCCTAACCTGTTTTCGCCCTTCATCTGGCTGCATATGCACTTCATCATCCCTTTACTGGGCACTGTTCTTTCGGGTCAGAGCGGCGCTTACACATACCTACCCGATTCGACCGAAGCCTTCCTGAGCGCTGAAGAACTTGCCAGCCGGATAGCCGCCGCGGGATTTAAGCAAGCTGGTTTCAAGCGCTTGATGTTTGGAACGATTGCCCTGCACTGGGGCGTGAAATGAGCCGACGATAATGACATCCATGAATGATCGAAATATGGAAAAAGCCGCTCTGCGCGGCGAACCCTCTTATGTCTGGCGGGCTGGACAGCAGCGCCGCCTGGAGATGATTTTGCGCGCTGCCAGTGAAAGGATCCAGGGTCAGGTTCTCGAAAATGGTTGTGGCGTTGGTATGTACGTGGAACAGCTCTCGCGCTACGGCGGCCGAGTCTTTGGATTGGAGTATGACTTTGAGCGCGCGGCGCAAGCGGGTCAGCGTTGCCTGCGCATTATCAATGCCGCTGGGGAAAACCTGCCTTATCCCGCCGCCACCTTTGACTTGATCTTGAGTCACGAAGTCCTTGAACATGTGGCGGATGATGTCCTGGCGGTGCGCGAAATGATCCGGGTGCTCAGACCTGGCGGGCGGGCGCTAATTTTTGTTCCCAACCGCGGTTATCCTTTTGAGACTCACGGTGTTTTCTGGCGCGGAAAATATTATTTTGGCAACAAACTTTTCGTTAACTATCTGCCGCGAGCCTGGCGTGACCGCCTGGCTCCGCATGTGCGCGTTTATTCGCGTTCTGATCTGGAAAAGCTGTTTGCAGGTTTGCCGGTAAAGTTTGTCGAAATGGCGGTGGTTTTTGGGGCTTACGATAATATCATTGCTCGCTTTGGGGCGCCTGGCAAAATACTGCGCCTGGTTTTGCAGGCCCTGGAAAAAACTGCGCTGAAAGGCATGGGGCTTTCGCATTTCTGGGTAGTTGAAAAAAAATAAAATTGCAATTATTTGTCAATGCTCCTGCAAGGAACTTGAAACAATAAAAATTTAGGAACGTTTTACAATGAAGTTCAATATTGTTGACAGAAACCAGGTCAGAAATATAAACCGATCATTGTTTTTTTGCGGAGGACAAATGAAAACCACTCGAATTCTCATCGCAGTATTAATCTTATTTAGCCTTGTGCCACAAGCCTTTACGCCACTCCCGGAAGTCAATTCCGTCTTGGAAAGTTCAATCCTGCCGCATACCTCGCCCATGCTGGTCACGCTCACGGTGGTCAACAATACAAGCGGGTTAATTTATTTCGTCATGGATGGAACCTCAAAGCGTGGCGAGACTAAAATCTACAAATATTCTGGATATGCCGGAAGAAATACTTATCGAGTTGAACAGGGTGTTTATGTAACCACATTTTGGGGATGCGGGTGGCGCCAGTCGGCCAAGAAACTACAAATGTTGACCAACCGCAAAGTAACCCTCAAGTGTGGGGCAGTCAATGACCCCGAGTCATCGGTAACCATCCGTTAAGTTAAGTTGCCCACCTGATTGAACCAAATCCAGCGGAAATGCCATCCGCATAATAAGAGCCAATCCGTGAATTCACGGATTGGCTCTTATTTCATCCTGCGTTTTGTTAGCCTTTCTGCCGTCTCAGGAAGAACTTGGTGATTTCCTCAGCTATGGCAGGCAGGATACCCAGCCCAAGGACCGTCGCCCATTCTGCGCCAGACATCCAGTGGGTATTGAAGATCCCTTGCAGGAAAGGCACGATGCAGACCAGCAGGAGCAGGCTGATCGAGACGCCCACGGCGTACTGCATCCACTTGTTCGAGAAGATGCCAATCTGGAACAGCGAGGCTCGCTCGGAACGCACAGTGTAGGCGCGGAAGAGTTCACACAACGAGAGCGTAATAAAGGCCATTGTTTCGGCGGTGCGCAGCGCATCCAGATCCACTGCCCGCCAGTTGAACCCGAGCAGGAAGGACAGCCCGCTTTGCCCGGCCGCGGGGACATGTCCCAGGCTGGCCAGTTCCCAGAGCAGGCCCAGGCCGAAAGCGGTCAGGACGGCGCTGGTTTGCATGATGGTCTGGATAATGATACCCGTGCGCATGGAAGCGTTGATGATCGGTTCGTTCTTTGGGCGTGGTCTGCGATCCATGACATCCGGATCGCCCTTTTCCATGGCCAACGCCAGCGCCGGAGCGCCATCCGTGATCAGGTTCAACCAGAGTAGTTGAATGGCGGTGAGTGGCGCGGGCAGACCGGCCAGCGTCGCCAGGAAGATGATCATGATCTCGGCTACATTGGATGAAAGCAAGAAGAACACAAACTTGCGGATGTTGCCATAGATAATCCGTCCCTGAGCCACGGCTGAGACGATGCTGGCATAGTTATCGTCGGTCAGCACCATATCCGCGGTTTCCTTGGCCACATCTGTGCCGGTGATCCCCATCGCCACGCCGATATCGGCGCGCTTAATCGCCGGCGCATCATTCACGCCATCGCCGGTCATGGCTACGACTTCGCCGTTGACCTGCAGGGCATCGACGATGCGCATCTTGTGTTCAGGCGAAACTCGCGCAAAAACATCGGTATCGGCGATGACCTGTACCAGTTGGGCGTCGCTGATCGCGTCCAAATCGGCGCCGGTCATGACCTTCTTCCCTGGGCGCAGCAACCCGATCGCTTCGGCAATGGCGCGGGCGGTGTTGGGGAAATCGCCGGTGATCATCACCGTGCGGATGCCTGCATGGCTGGCGGTGGCCAGCGCGACCTTGACTTCTTCGCGTGGCGGGTCGATCATACCGATCAGGCCGACAAAGATCAAATCCTGCTCCAGGTTCTCCGGGGTGATCTCGCCAATGATCTTGGGCACCACCTGGTAGGCTACACCCAGCACGCGCAGCGCGTCGCGGGTCATGCTATCGTTTGCATCCAGGATGCTCTTGCGGGCGACATCATCCAGAAGCGTGGACTTGTCGTCCATGGTCTGGTGGCGGCTGCAGAGCTTGAGGACCACATCCGGAGCGCCTTTTACCGCGATCACGCGCCAATCTTTATGGTTGTCATTGTGGAAAGGCGAAGGATCCGTGGGTGTTGGCGCAGTCACGGCGTGAATGGTGATCATGCGCTTGCGTTCCGAGTCAAACGGCACTTCGTTTTCGCGTGGATAGGCTTCGTCCAGGTCCTCGTGCAGCGCCCCGGCTTTTTCAGCCGCCACGATCAAGGCGGCCTCGGTTGGATCGCCGATCACCCGCACCGCTTCGCTGTCTGTGGCGAGTTCTGCGTCGTTATTGAGCACCCCCAGCCAGAGGGTGGTTAAAATGGCCGGAAAATTTTCCAGCGAAATGCTCTTACCCGCCACCTGGAATTCGCCTTTTGGCGCATAGCCCGTGCCGGTCACACCGATGAATTGATTTGCAGCCCACAGGCGCGTGACGGTCATTTCATTCTGGGTCAGGGTCCCGGTCTTATCCGAGCAGATGGTTGTCGCCGAACCGAGGGTCTCGACCGATGAGAGCTTGCGGATGAGCGCGTGCCGGTGGATCATTTCTTGCATGCCGAGGGCCAGGCTGATGGTCACAACTGCCGGCAAACCTTCGGGTACGGCGGCGATTGCCAGGCTGACGGCGATCAGGAAGGCATCCGTAATGGGTTTTGCAAAAGTGCTGAAATATAAAAGCGGGGAGCTAAACAGCATGGCCAGGTCGGTGTCATAGAAAATTGCCACTACGAACACCAGGGCCACCAGGATCAGCGCGGCGATGCTCAGCGTTTTGCCGAGTTCATTCAAGCGGCGCTGGAGGGGCGTTTCTTCGCTTTCAACATTTTGCAGCATGGTGGCGATCAGCCCGAGCTGGGTTTGCATGCCTGTACTGGTGACGACACCCCGCCCGCGTCCATAAGAGACGGTGGTACCCATGAAGGCCGAGTTTTTGCGATCGCCTAGCGGCGCGCCGGGTTCCAATTGCATGGCGGCATTTTTCTGAACAGCCAGGGATTCACCGGTAAGTGAAGCTTCCTCCACGCGCAGGTTGACCGCTTCGATCAGGCGCAAATCAGCCGGGATAAAATTTCCCGCTTCCAGATAGACAATGTCGCCGGGGACGAGTTCGCGTCCTGGGATAGTCATGCGCTGCCCATCCCGCAGCACGTGGGCTTCGGGGGCAGCCAGTTTCTTCAGCGCGGCCAGGGCTTCCTCTGCGCGGCGTTCCTGGACGATGCCAAGGATCGCGTTGAGCACTACGATGGCCATAATCGCGGCAGCGTCTACCATCTCACCGAGAAAAACTGAGATGAAGGAGGCGATGATCAGCAACATGACCACGAAGTCTTTTAGCTGATCCCAGAGCATGGATAGGAAACCCGGGCGCGGCGCCTCGGTTAATTGATTGAGCCCATATTGCTCGCTGCGCTTTTTGGCTTCCTCACTGCTCAGGCCATTTTCGGCCACGCCCAGGTTAGTGAGGACTTGATGAGATGACAGGGTGTGCCAGTTCTGTAGTTTTTCCGGATTGGCTTGACTTTGCTTCGTCATGCGTGTTCTCCTGATTGAGGTCATTACGATGGAACTGATAATGATTATATTCACAAATCAATTCTTTTGGTCCTTCCTCGTACCAATAATGTCATGATTCTGCCTGATAAAACTCATTTGGGTCAGGTGGAAGTATAATTCAAGCAGGTTAGCATGGAATTTGGCACTTATTGGACTGGAGGAATCATAATCATGATCACTATTTCGTCGCCCACTACAAAAGAACAATTTAAGGCTTATTACGCCTTACGCTACAGAGTATTGCGTGAACCCGGAGGACATCCCAAGGGTACCGAGAAGGATGACTATGAGCCGATCAGCAGCCATTATGTGGCTGTAAATGAGGCTGGTGAGATTGTTGGCGCAGTCAAACTCTATGAAAAATCTGCTGGAGTGGGACACCTTTCCCACCTGGTGGTGGCGTCCGAGTACCAGCATAAAGGAATTGGCCGGAAATTAATGGAATACGTGGAACAAAGGGCCCGGGAAAAAGGCTATAAAACATTGGGCGCCATGTCCAGGGTCACTGCCACGGCTTATTTTGAGAAATTCGGCTTCCACATTGCCGAATTGCCCACCCTGCACCTGGGGACAATCCACCTGGTTTGGATGGAAAAAAATATCAGCGGGTAATGGATCAGGCTTCGGCTTTGCCAAGCATGCGCAGGGCGTTGACCACCAAATTGATCAGGCTGCGCAGGGGCACGAGCAGCCAATCGACCAGTTCGTTTACGATTCCAATTCCCTGCGCCAGCCAGACCAGGACGAAGCGCGTCTTCTGTAAAGGTTTGATATGTGCATAGGCCAGCGAGAGCAGGATAATTGAGATGGAAAGCCCAAAGCGCACAAGGTCGCTGATTTCGACGTGCCAGACCTGTTCGAGGATCAATTCCACGCCGATAGTCAGCACCAGGATGTAAGCCGCATTTTTCAAGATCGGCTCGCGCTGAACTGCATAGCTGAACAACCCGGCTGCGAAACGCATGGTCAGTATGCCAATTGCTACGCCGAGCATCACCACCCAGAGCTGCTTGGAGAGCGACACCGCGGCAACGACGTTGTCAATACTGAAGACCAGGTCCATCAATTCAACGGTTAAAACAGTGGCCCAGAAGGATTTGGTCTGGATCGGCTTGCCTTGTCCATCCTCGCTGCCGCCGCCAGACATATCTTCAATGCTGTCAAAGGCCAGATGGATCAGGTAGGCCGCCCCAATTATCTTGATCCATGAATTGTGGATCAAGAAGCTGGCCATGAACAGCATGGCTCCGCGCCCCAGGTAGGCTCCCAGCAAACCAACCCGCAAGGCTGCTGTGCGCTGCGGGCCCAGGAAGGGGTGCAGGATGCGGCCCAGCTTTTTCAGCGGGCCGGGCCAGGGAATATCCTCCTTTTCGGGGAGGGGGGTAACCAATGCGCCGATAATGGCCGCATTATCAATGGAAAGAATCCCTTCCAGGAAGATCAATTGCAGGACAATCAGAATGATGGGCCAGTTGAAATCCATATTATTCTCCAGTGTACCTTTTCGGCTGTGTGACAAAAAAAAGCCAGTCCGGGGCCTTGCGCATTTTCCGGACAGGCTTTTTTGATTCGCCGCTTATCTTGCTAAGGCGCGATGCGCGTATTGGGTAGGATGGTCGTATCTTTGGGGATGACCACGATTCCATCCTGGACAACCCAGGTACCGGCATCCATTTCTGTGCCCCGCGGGAAGGGCATAATGACCACCCCTTCACCGATGCGCACATTCTTATCCAGGATGGCGCCTTCGATAACACAGTTTGGACCGATGCCCAGGGGCACATCGGTGCTTTTGATGGATGGGTTATCGTAAAAGTCCGCGCCCATGATGATACTGTCCTTGATTTTGGTGCCCGGTCCGATCTGGCTGCGCAAACCGATGGACGAATGGCTGATCTGGGCTTTCTGGATGCGGCAGCCTTCGCATAGTTGTACATCTTGGAGCAGGCTGTCCTCTACCGATGATCCAGGTATGGTGCGCGGATTGGTGTAAATCGGTCGTTCCGGGTCGAAGAAATTAAAGGGTGAGTCAGTCCGCGTCAGTGCCAGGTTCGTTTCGTAGAAGGAACGGATGGATCCGATGTCCTGCCAGTAGTCGTTGAAATCGTAGCCGAAGACGGCGTGTGTGCGTATGGAGTTCGGAATGACATCCTTGCCGAAGTCGTCATGATCCGGGAAGCTGGACAGTAAGTCGATCAACACTGAAGTCTTGAACATGTAGATGCCCATCGAAGCCAGGAAGGGCCGCTGCTCATCCTCCCGGCTGACGAATTGCGCCTGCAGCTTTGGATCTTTGGGCTTTTCAACAAATGCGGCAATGCGCCGGTCTTCGGCCACCTTGAGGATCCCCAAATGTGGAACTTCCTCTCGTGTAACCGGGTGTACTCCCACTGTGATGTCGGCATTATTATCCCAGTGGAACTTTGCCATGGCGGCGTAATCCATGCGGTATAGATGATCTCCGGCCAGGATCAGAACGTAGGCCGCGTCTGAAGCGATGATTTCGCGGATCTGTTTGCGAACTGCGTCGGCTGTCCCCTGGTACCAGTCTTCGCTTTGCAGGGTTTGCTCGGCCGCCAGGATTTGTACCCAGCCAGAATGGAAGTTATCGAAACGATAGGTGCGCGTAATGTGGCGATTTAAGGAGACCGAGTGGAATTGAGTGAGCACCGCGATGCGGTATATTCCGGAATTAATACAGTTGCTGATCGGCACATCGATCAGCCTGTATTTACCGGCGATCGGTACGGCTGGCTTGGCGCGCAGTTTTGTCAACGGGTAGAGACGCGTCCCACGACCACCCCCCAGTACGATGGCGAGGATATCTTCAGAAGCTGCTGGCATATAATTTCCTCCTGCTCAAGTTGGATTGATTAGATAAGTATGTCAAACAATTTTGTCCAAGTATAGTTCAGTAATTCTGACTGAGCTATACCGAATCTGTTTCGGAGGCTGAGCCGCAACGTTATGCTCAATTTTACCGCCAATTCTTTGGCAGGTGCTGCTGGTTTGCAACCAGAACCTTATTTTGATAGCACCTCCTGACCCCAACCGGTCGTATAATAAATTTTAGCTGTCACTGATTTACAGGAGAAAAATGATCAAGCAAACACGAAAACGCACCTTCCTTTTTATTTTTTTGAGCGCGCTCATCCTGGCCGCATGCGCTGGCAATGCTGCCCCAACCGCCTCAATTGCTAATGCCACCCAGGCGCCGGTTGGAGGCAAGGTCAGTTTTGCTGGGGATGTTATGCCACTGCTGCAGAGCCGCTGTGTCAATTGCCATGGCGGAGCGCAGACTTCGCGGGGCTTAGACTTGAATAGCTACGACTCGGTCATGGTTGGTTCTCAAAACGGCCCAATTGTGAGCGCTGGGGATGCTGCGAACAGTTTGATCGTTCAAGTGGTGGCCTCCGGAAACATGCCCAAACGTAGCCAGAGATTGACTCCAGCCGAAGTGCAATTATTGACAGACTGGATAAACGCTGGCGCCAAGAAGAACTAACTAACCTTTTCAAATCGACTTGGCAGTATAATTATTAATATATGACTGTCTTAACCAACGCGCACATCCTGCTCGGTGTTACCGGTTCCATTGCCGCTTACAAGGCCGCTGATCTGGCTTCCCGGCTTACCCAGCAGGGCGCGTTGGTCGACGTGATCCTGACCCCCGGCGCGGAGAAATTCATCACTGCGCTGACCTTTCAATCCGTCAGCGGGCGCAAAACATTTAGCGATGCGGATCTATGGGGCGGACAGGCGCACATCCTGCATGTGGGGTTGGGGCGCATTGCCGACCTGCTGGTGATTGCACCCTGCACAGCCAATACACTTGCCAAACTGTCCCACGGACTGGCCGATAACCTGCTGACGGTCAGCGCGTTGGCGATGAGTTCTTCTATCCTGGTCGCTCCGGCGATGGACGCCGGAATGTTCGAACACCCGGCCACCCGCGAGAATGTGCGCATTTTAGAGCAGCGTGGCCTGCTCTTTGCCGGCCCGGCGGATGGACGCATGGCTTCAGGCTTGAGTGGCAAGGGGCGCATGCTTGAGCCGCTCGAAATTATGGGTCATATTCGCCTGGCGCTGGGTCGCCAGGGTAAGCTGGCTGGCAGGCGGATCGTGGTCACTGCCGGAGGCAGCCAGGAACCGCTCGACCCGGTCCGCTATATCTCCAATCGATCTTCCGGAAAGCAAGGCTATGCTCTGGCGCAGGCCGCCCTGGATGCGGGCGCAGCCGTCAGGCTGATCACGCACCCTGTCGGGTTGGCTGTCCCAGTTGGCGCGGAAGTGGTTGAGGTGCGCACCGCTCAGGAGATGCTGGAGGCCGTGCTGCAAGCCTGTGAAAATGCCGATGCTCTGGTCATGGCTGCGGCGGTGGCAGATTTTCGCGTCGAGCGGGTTGCCGAACACAAATTAAAGAAACGGGATGGTGTCCCGCAGATTCAGCTGACAGCCGCGCCCGATGTTTTGGCCGCGGTGGCCCAGGCTCGCGAGCGCCTGAAAAAGCTTAAAGTTGTGGTAGGATTCGCTGCGGAAAGCCGTGACCTGCTCGAAAACGCCGTCGCAAAATTAACCTCAAAGCAACTCAATTTGATCGCCGCGAATGACATCTCTTCTACAGATGCTGGCTTCGCAGTCGATACCAATCGCCTGACCCTGTTGTATGCCGATGGCCGGCGTGAGCCCCTGCCGCTGATGAGCAAGGACGAAGCCGCCGAAGTCATCCTTGCCCGGGTGGCGGCGCTCCTGGAGTAATATGCGTATTTTAGTGATTTCTGATATCCATGCAAACCTGACTGCGCTTGAGGCTGTACTGGCGGATGCCGGGCCGGTGGATGAGACCTGGTGTCTGGGCGATATCGTTGGCTATGGGCCGGATCCAAACCAGGTGGTTGCGCGCCTGCGCGAGCTGCCCAAGCTGACCTGTATTTTGGGAAATCATGACGTCGCTGTCCTGGACCAGATGGATGGCGCTGTGTTCAATGCTGAGGCGCGCAAGTCGCTCCAGTGGCAAAAAGAGAATATCACCAATATCAACCTGGCCTACCTTAAAAACCTATCCCAGGAAAAGCTGGTCCGCGAGAATGTCAGCCTGGCCCACGGCAGCCCCCGCGACCCCGTCTGGGAATATATTTTGAACACGCTGGCTGCGCGGCTGAATTTTGGCGCATTTTCTACTCCCTATTGTTTTGTTGGCCATACCCATCTGCAGTGCTTATTCCAATTTGAAGGCGACAAAGACCGTGTCTCGCAGGTTATCCCCCGCTTGAATCAAGCTCTGCAGCTCTCGCCCCGCGCAATTTTAAACCCGGGCAGCGTGGGACAGCCGCGTGATCGAGACCCCCGTTCTGCCTATGCCTTCTACGACCCGCTGACCTCAACCTGGGAGTCGCGCCGGGTGCCCTATGACATCGAAGCCGTGCAGGCGCGCATCCGCGCGGCAGGTCTGCCCGAAAAGCACGCTTTGCGCCTGGCAGAAGGTTGGTAATGGATGAATGGGGCGCAGAGTGTTCTGCGCCTTTTTTTGTGGAACATTATGCGCTTGTTCAGCGTCCAAGAAAGAGATACCATCGTTCTTTCCTGAGGAGGAACACCATGAAACGAAATTTTTTAATCCTGATGATTGCCGTCCTGTTATTAACCGCCTGCGCTCCTAAAGCTGCAGCCCCGTCATACGATGCCGTATCTCCGGTTGCCGGTGGAGCCGCGCCAGCCGAGCTGAATAAAGCCGTGTCAGGGCTGATGCCGGAAAGTCCGGCTAGCGCGGATACCGGAGTCTCTAACCCTGCGACCGCTGCGAATCCTGCCCAGGAGCGCATCGTCATCCAAAACGCTGACCTGGCGATTGTGGTCAAAGACCCGTTGGCCAAAATGACCGAAATTGGCGCGCTGGCAAAGCGCCTGGGCGGTTTTGTGGTTGCTTCGAACATGAGCCAGATCAACCTGTCTGATAACCTGAAAGTGCCGGAGGGCAGTATTAGTATTCGCGTCCCGGCCCAGGAGCTGGATACAGCCCTAAACGAGATCAAGGCCAACACGCTCGAGATCCAGTCGGAAAACCGTTCCGGGGAAGATGTGACCGATAAATACGTTGACCTGCAGTCCCAATTGAAGGCCAAGCAGGCTGCTGCTGATAAACTCTATGAGATCATGCAAAAGACCGAAAAAACCGATGAGACCCTGCTGGTCTTCAACCAGTTGACCCAGGTGCAAAGCGATATCGAGGTCTTGCAAGGCCAGATCACTTATTACGAGCAGGCTTCGGCGCTATCTGCCATCAGCGTGCGTCTGGTCGCTGAACAGACCATCCAGCCTATCGTGATTGCCGGTTGGCGCCCGCAGGGCGTTGCCCGCGACGCCGTCCAGGCCTTGATCGATTTCTTGCAGAATTTCATCAACTTCCTGATCTGGCTGGTCATCTTTGTCCTGCCCGTCGGCGCCATTTTGATTGCCCTGATGGCCGGGTTGTGGCGCTTGCTGCGCTGGTTCTGGAGAAAAGTTTTCCCGCGCAAGACGCCCCCCGCTGCCATCCCGCCCGCGAAAGCGGAATGACGTGACTTTGTGATAGCTTCAGCGCCCCTCTCCAGAATTTGAAGAGGGGCGCTTGTTTTACAGGTATAATTTTGGAGATGGAAAAATTACTCCGCGATGCCCAGCGTTTATTCGGCCTCAGCCTTTCACCCAGGCAAATGGCGCAGTTGGCGGCTTACGAGCGTGAACTGTTGGTTTGGAATGAAAAATTTAATTTAACGGCCATCCGGGATGTGCAAGGTATCCGCGCCAAGCACTTCCTCGATTCGCTTTCAGGCAGCCAGGCCTGGAAGGAGCAAATTCCGCGGCGTTTGATTGATGTTGGCACCGGCGCCGGGTTCCCCGGGATTGTGCTCAAGCTGCTCTACCCCGGCTTGAAATTGACCCTGGTCGAATCGGTCGGCAAGAAAGCCAAATTTTGCGCCCACATTGTCCAGGTTCTCGAGCTTGAAAACGTCGAAAT
The DNA here is from genome assembly GCA_964536185.1 of uncultured Anaerolinea sp. Classification (GTDB taxonomy): domain Bacteria; phylum Chloroflexota; class Anaerolineae; order Anaerolineales; family Villigracilaceae; genus UBA5195. The sequence continues at coordinate 24,721 of CAZHWV010000051.1, forward strand.
CCTGCCTGAGCGGGCTGAGGACGTGGGCCGGAATCCGGCTCATCGTGAGAAATATGATTGGGCCGTGGCCCGCGCGGTGGCGGCCATGCCGGTCCTGGCGGAGTATCTGCTCCCGTTGGTAAAAGTGGGCGGGGGTGTCCTGGCTCAGAAAGGTGAAAGCGGTCCGGCGGAGGTCAACGCGGCGGAAAATGCGCTCAAACTATTGGGCGGGCGTTTGCGCCAATTGGTCAAAATTGAACTGCCGGGGGTGGCTGATGAGCGGTACCTGGTGGTTATTGATAAAGTCGCTGCTACCCCCCAGGCCTATCCCAGAAAAGCCGGGCTGGCCGCTAAAAAGCCGTTGTGATGTTCTTGTGGGCGCAAAGGGACTCGAACCCCTGACCTTCTCGGTGTAAGCGAGATGCTCTAACCAACTGAGCTATGCGCCCAACGCCGAACATTATACTCGATTTGACCGGTGTGTAAACCGTCGAATCGCTTACAGCACTCGGATGCGGGGATGCAGCTTCGAAAAACTGGTTCTACCATTGGCATTTTCCGCCAAATCCGCCCTGCGCCTGCCGCTGGGTATTCCCTGGTCTGAAAAGTTCTTGATTAATTAAGTAAAAGGGTGTATCTTTGTTGTAGATACAAGGAGACATCTTATGCTCACCAAAGTTCAAAAATGGGGTAACAGCCTTGCCCTAAGAATACCGAAGGCATTTGCACTTGACGCTCAACTCGAAAACGATTCTGTCGTAGAAATTTCGCTTGTTGATGGTCAAATCGTTATTAAACCGGTTGCTGCGCCAACCTGGACACTTGAGCAATTATTGTCTGGCGTAAATAATAATAATCTTCACCATGAAATCGATAGCGGTAATGCTGTCGGCAATGAAGTTTGGTAAAACGATGGCTTACATTCCGAATCGCGGTGACATCGTTTGGGTAACTTTTACTCCACAGGCGGGGCATGAGCAGGCTGGACGACGCCCAGCATTAGTTTTATCGCCAGCAAGTTATAACGATAAAGTTGGTTTGGCGATTTTATGTCCAATTACCAGCCAAATTAAAAATTATCCATTTGAAGTTCTCATACCCGATAGTTTGAAAATCGGCGGCGCAATTTTATCTGACCAGGTGAAAAGTCTGGATTGGAAAACAAGACAAGCAGAATTTATTTGTAAGTTACCCGCGCCAACGCTCGATGAGGTCTTGCAAAAACTTGGCACATTGATCGGTCAATAAGACATTGGTCTTTATGATACCGTGCTAAAAACAGGCCAATTGCAGCGGACTTGGCTACGCCAAGGTGGTAAGCGATGCGATAATTTAAGTTCAGATCGGGTAAAATCAGATTTAGGAGCGAAAACGCCAAGCCGCTAAGACTCTGCTCAAAATGCCTCGAAATATCGCCCAGTTGATGCGGGAAAAATTGGAGCAAGTCGCCGTTGACCCATTTGCGTCAATTTTAAATGTTAAAAAACTGCAAGGTAGGCCAGGTTATCGTTTACGGGTTGGTGATTGGCGCGTGATTTATGAAATCAATAAAGACCAAGTGGTAATTATTGTTATGAAAATTGCCCCCATGGGCGAGGTGTACAAATGAGCGTACAAGTAATCAAACAAGGTGATAAGCCAGAATGGGCAGTCGTTCCGTATAAAATCTATCTGGAACTTGTCGAAAAGGCTGAAATGCTGCAAGATGTTCAAGATTATGACAGCGCAAAGGCAGCCTTGGAACGCGGCGATGATGAATTAGTCCCAAGTGAAGTAGTTTATGCCATTCTCGATGGCGAAAACCCTATAAAAGTTTGGCGCGAATATCGCAGAATGTCACAGCCAGAAACCGCCGAAAAAGCGGGGATTAGCGTTCCATATTTGTCACAGTTGGAAACCAATAAACGCAAAGGCTCACTTGATGTTTTATCGGCCATTGCCAAAG
>CAZHWV010000052.1:0-25708 GCA_964536185.1 uncultured Anaerolinea sp.
CCACCTGGCGGTGAAAAATGAGAGCGAAACGCTCGGGATGGTGCGCAAGTTCCTGGCTTACCTGCCCTCCAATAATGTTGAAAACCCGCCTTTCCAGACCAACGATGATGACCCGGCGCGCATGGATGAACGGCTAAACAGCATTGTCCCCATTGACCCAAGTGAACCATACGTGATGCACCAGGTCATCGAAACGATTGTAGACAAGGGCTCCTTTCTCGAAATCCAATCTGCCTGGGCGCGCAATGCTATCGTGGGTCTGGCGCACATTGGCGGGCACAGCGTCGGTATCGTCGCCCAGGAACCCGCTGTCATGGCTGGCGTGATCGACATCGACGCCAGCGACAAAATGACTCGCTTCGTGCGCATGTGCGATTGTTTCAATGTACCCCTGGTGACTTTTGTCGATTCGCCAGGTTTCCTGCCCGGCATCGCCCAGGAACACGGCGGCATCATCCGCCATGGGGCCAAGTTATTGTATGCTTACTCTGAAGCCACCGTTCCCAAGCTATGCGTGATCACACGCAAAGCATACGGCGGCGCTTACGTGGTTATGTCCAGCAAGTATCTGGGTACCGACGTTACGTACGCCTGGCCAAGCGCCGAGATCGCCGTGCTCGGCGCCGAAGGCGCGGTCAATATTCTGTTCAAGAAACAAATCGAAACAGCCGAAGATCCATCCGCCGAACGCAAGAAACTGGCCAAAGATTACCGCGAAAGATTCAACAATCCCTACCAGGCTGCCAGCACCGGTTACGTCGATGACATCATCGAACCGCGTGAAACCCGCGCCAAACTAATCGCCGGGCTTTCGGCCTTGCGCGATAAGTACGCGCCAGCTCCGCCGCGTAAGCACGGCAATATCCCGGTCTAGGAGCGCACCGATATGCTTGCGAACCTGCAACTTGCTCTCGAAATTACTGCTCTGGGGATGGGCCTGGTCTTTTTAGCGATCATCGTTCTCTGGTTGATGATGTGGGCGCTGACGGCGCTGCCGTTCAAGGAGGCTGGCGAAACCCCCGAGGCCTCCCCAGCCACCCTTGCCCAGCCGGCCGTGGAAGATGAATTGTTAGCCCAGGCTGTCGCTATAGCCGTGGCCATTGCCCTGGCTGAGCAGAGTCAATCCACCGCGCGACCACTACCCCAGCCACCGACGGCGCTGATCAGCGCCTGGCAATTGGGCATGCGCACACGTCAAATGTATGAAAAGGGCGGGCATTAGCCCTGACCCTGGCCATCTCCCACGGAGAGGCGGAGAATATGAAATGAACTACAATATAAAAATTGGCGATAAATCCTTTGAAGTGACAATTGATGACATCAACAAGCGCCCAATCGTAGCCCACGTGAATGGGCAGGAGTTCCTGGTCAGCCCGGAAACCACGCTAGAACTTGAGACAGCCACCCAAGCTGCCGGCCCTCAGCAGCCTGCCTTGCCTGGAGGCGCGTCAAAGCATGCGACTCCAATGATCGCGCCCTTACCCGGCACCGTCATTGAAGTATTTGTCAAACCAGGCGACTCAGTCGAAACCGGAAAGGTCATCCTGATTATCGAAGCCATGAAAATGAAGAACAGCATTCGCTCCACGTCAGACGGGATCGTGGCCAGCGTATTGGTCACGGTCGGTCAAACAGTGGCGCACAAGCAGGTGCTTGTGGAGTTTAAGGAATGAACCTGGGCGAAGTTCTGGTAGGACTTTTTGCAGGTGTATCCTTCACCTGGGCCAACGCGCTCATGTTGGCGGTGGGATGTGTTCTGATCTATCTGGCGGTGGCCAAGGAATACGAACCGGTGTTGTTGCTGCCGATTGGCTTTGGATGTATCCTGGCCAACCTGGGCATGTCGGTATATAACCCGGAGAGCTTCCTGAAGGTCATCTACGATGCCGGGATTAAAACCGAACTATTTCCTCTCTTGATCTTTGTCGGCGTGGGAGCCATGATCGATTTCCGGCCGCTCCTGGCGCAGCCGAAGATGGTGCTGCTCGGCGCAGCCGGCCAATTTGGCATTTTTGGCGCCTTGATCCTGGCCACCTTGCTTGGTTTTCCGCTTAACGAAGCCGCCTCCATCGGCATCATCGGCGCAATTGATGGACCGACAGCCATCTTCGTCGCCTCCAAGCTGGCGCCTCACATGCTTGGTCCAATCGCCGTGGCGGCTTATTCGTATATGAGCCTGATCCCGATTATCCAACCGCCGATCATGCGCTTGCTGACCACCCGCAAGGAACGTTTGATCCGCATGGAATATACCCCCAGGCCGGTCTCACCCAAGGTCGTCATCTCCTTCCCGATCGTGGTGACCATCGCGGTCAGCCTGGTCGCTCCGGCGGCGGCTCCGTTGATCGCCACCCTGATGCTCGGTAATTTGCTGCGTGAAGCTGGCGTGGTTGACCGGCTGAGTAAGGCTGCCCAGAATGAGATCATCAATATCGCCACATTGTTCCTGGGCCTGGCTATCGGCGCGACCATGACCGCCGAGAAATTTATTTTCGATCCGGCAACCGGCTTCCAGTGGCAAACACTGATGATCATGGCCCTGGGTCTGCTGGCGTTCATTTTGGACACGATCATGGGTCTATTATTTGGCAAGCTCATGTCTTTTATGAGCGGCGGAAAAATCAATCCGTTGATCGGCGCCTGCGGCATCAGCGCTTTCCCAATGGCCGCGCGACTTTCTGCCAAGATGGCCGTGGATGAGGATTACGATAATTTCATCCTCATGCACGCTATGGGCTCGAATACCGCCGGACAACTGGGATCGGTCATCGCTGGTGGTGTTTTACTAGCCATTGTCAGCAAAGTAATGGGCATCGGCTAGAAATCTCATAAAATTAAAAAGGCTCATCTCGAATTTTTTTCTTCGGGATGAGCCTCTCGATCACAGGTTTATTTCAGGCGTCACGAGCGGGAAAGGTACGGTTGGGCTGCCTATTTGCGATCCTTGGTCTTTGAGGTCGAGGTCAAAAGGGACCTCTTCTTGGCCAGCATACGACTGTAGCTTGGCATAATTTTCCGCGGGTTTTCGCCATTGAGCACGGCAATAGCGTGAGCGATCAATTCATCCTCGTCCAACATCGCCTGAACATTCTTCACCGACCTGCGCACAGGGTATAAACCCGATTGACCGGCAATTAAAGGGAAACGCGCCGCATTTACAGCCACTTTCCAGGGGATTTTAATCGTCGAGCGGATTTGCTTGAGCGAACTGTCCTTACTCACCTGGGTATTCAAGTGGATTTCCTTGGCAACCAGGACCACGAGATGGCGATAAATGCGGGTTAATGCCAGCCATGCCATTAAAACGAGCAGCCCGTAGCTCAAAACGATGAGATTGAGCGTCAAGGCGTTGGCCTCATAAAAATATAATAATTGTCTGCCAACAGCCCCCAACATCCCTTCAACTACCACTCGCACCATTTTTTATCTTCCCTTCTGGAAAATTTCGAGGGGCACCCGGAAGGGGCGCCCCTCGAAGCCAGTCAAATTTGGAATTTTTACGAGCAATTACTTGGCAGCACCCGCAAACACATCCCAGGCATGCTCGTTCTTCTTATAGAGGAAGAAAAGCAGGCCGGTGACGATCGCGAATAAGGCAATTCCAGCCCAGCCCAGGAACTGGCCGGACCACATCATTACCATCGGGAACCAGACGAACCCATCTGCGATACTGGAAATCATGGCAGCATTGGCCGGCATGGCAAAACCAGCTTCGCTCGCCACCTTGGTGATGGTCGGAGCCAGGGTATTCGCCGAGAAGAAGCCTGCGAGGACCAGCACGGTGCCAACCAGGACCATGCGGACGACGTTACCCTTGGCTGCTGGAGCAATCTGCGTGCACCAGAAAACCAGGACTGCCAGATCAGCAAACAGGATCATGCGGTTGCCCGGCAGAATGATCGAGAGCAAGATCGCAATCGGGACCAGGAGCAGACCTGTGGCAATATTGGCCGGATGACCAGTAAGCACGGCTGAATCCAGACCAATGTAGACCTCACGGCCACTGGCGCGCTTGGACATGAATTCACGCGCCGATTCCGAAATCGGGATCAGGCCTTCCATTAGGATACGCACCATGCGCGGCAACAGCACCATCACTGCGGCCAACTGCACACCCAGAAGCAGGATCTTGCCCAGGGTCGGAACGAAAGCGCCAGCAAATTCGCTAAAGTAAGCAATCAAACCAAGCACCAGACCAATCAAGAGACCCATAATCATGGGATCGCCGACTGTGGGGCCGAGGGTCTTCTCGATGGTATCAGTATCCGCCTTCCAATCTTTTACGACGGGGATACGCTCAATCAACCAGTTGATCGGCAACCCAATCATGACCAGTGGAGCCGTTGCGCCATGGGGGATAGAGATGCCAGGCAGTTCGTAAAACTCCTGAATGCCCTTGGCCGTCCAATCGGCCAGGAAGAGCATGAATGCCGCCGTAACTGCAGCCGCCGCCAAACCCATGGCCAGGTTACCGGTCACTGCGGCAACTAACGAGCCGGAGAAGGCATAGTGCCAAAAGTTCCAGACATCTACATTGAGGGTCTTGGTTACACGAGTTGCCAACAGGACGACATTGACCAAAAGCGCAATCGGGATGACCCACAAACCAACATCGGTCGCGAAGGCCACGGCTGCTGCCGCCGGCCAACCCACATCCATAATGTCACGTTTGATATTGGCATTGGTTACCAGGGCTTGCGAAACCCCCGACAATGAGCCCCACATCAGGCCAATAACCAGGTTGATGCCAATGAAGGCCACGCCAATGGTGACAGCTGAACGGAAAGCCCGGCCAGTTTTAGTGCCCAAAACCAGGGCAAAGATGAAGATGAACACGGGCAAGAGAACAGTAGCCCCGAGTGTATCAACAAGCGACTTCAAGATTTCTGCAAATGCATTCATGATTTGTTATCCTCCAATTGTATCGAATGGTGGAACAACTTAAGAACAAACACCTAGCGGAAAAATTTTTAAAAAATGAGATGAGCCTCCTTATATAATATAATTTGCAATTAGAAACACACAATTAATAAAATAGATACTCACCACGAAAAAATGTCCTGGCATAAGAACGCCAACTGGCGACCATTATTTTCGCAAAACTTCCATAATTTGGGCCATTACCTGGTCTTTCCCTATGCCTGTCAAAAAAGCCAGCCCTTTGATGACTGGAATGCCCGGGTCAAAGCGCAGAGTCGACGTAGTAACAACCAGGTCGGCGCCATCGGCCAATAACATCGGGATTTCAGCCGCTTTACATTGTTTGACAGTTATGCCGCCAAGACCTTCTTTTTTACAGGCTTCCTCAATGGCGATTGCTACCACGGTAGATGTAGCGATTCCGGTACCACAAGATACAATTACTGTTTTCGCCATACGAAATCTCCTTTTATGCAGATGAATAACCGGCTGAGGCTGGATCAGGAAACTGATGACATCCCTGAAAGTATACCGAACACCTTTTCGGGTGTCGGCGCATCGACAAGTTGCCGGACGATGTCAGGCTGTTGCAAAATACCTGAGACTTCCTGCAACATGGTAATTTGAGATTTTGGCTGGTCAAGGGCCAGCATAATAACCAGACGCACGGGTACTTCTTCATCAGCGTCAACCATATTACGAAAGGCAACTGGTTTTGTGAGAGTTGCCAATGCCAGGGCCGGTCGATTGACGAATTCGATATCCACGTGCGGGATGGCGGCATTAATATCCCCACCCAATGGAAGCCCAGTTGGCATATTTTTTTCCCGCTCGAGGGTCGCTTCGATAAATCCGTCCTTGACGTGACCGAGAGCATGCAGCTTTGTACCCAGCAGGCGAATCACTTCTTCGGCATTCTCCGCGGTTAATTGGAGACAAATTGCTTCCGGATGCAAAAACTGCTCTACCTTCATATCCATTTCCTTATTCCATGCCCTTGACGAAATCGATTGCTTGAATTACAGTAAGGTAACATATGTGAGTATAAATTCACGTATGTGAATGATATAGCAAATGTGTCTTTTTGTCAATAGCTTAGAATTAGATTAATTCTATTTGCTTCACCATATTAAGAACTGCTCCTCGCAAAGATAGGCGGAAGAAATAATGGAACGCCCACTCATCCTGATCACAAACGACGATGGAATCAAATCTCCCGGACTCGCAGCCGCTGCAGCCGCGCTCGATCCGCTCGGCGATCTATTAATAGCTGCTCCGGCTGTGCAACAAACCAGCATGGGGCGCAGCAGAAGCCACCTATCCGACCAGGCGGGGCAGATCGTTCCGCACCAGGTTCACTTTGGAGAAAGGTGCTGGAATGGGTTTTCTGTCAACGCAACACCAGCCCTGGTAGTGGAAATTGCCCTCCAGGAGCTTGCGCCACGCCATGTAGACCTGGTGGTATCGGGCATAAATTATGGCGAAAATATCGGCACCTGCGTTTCCGCTTCCGGAACCATTGGGGCAGCCCTGGAGGCTGCTGAGCGTGGCATTCCAGCCCTGGCGGCTTCTTTGGAGACAGAAATTGGCCATTATTTTGAGCATGATGAAATGGTGGATTTCCAGGCAGCGATGCACTTTGTCCATTTTTTTGCACTGAGCATACTGGGCCAGGCACTGCCACCCGATGTAGATGTGCTAAAAATTGAAATTCCAAAAATTGCCACTGCGCACAGCCCGTGGGTTGTGACCCGCCAGGATAGGCTCTCTTATTACACTCCCAGGGTAATCAGGTCTTCTGAAAACTTGAACTCAGCCTGTAAAATAGAAACGGATGTTGCGAAAGGCCGCTTTTCACGACCAGGCACTGATGCCCACGCAATGGCCAAAGGCTATATCTCCCTTACCCCGCTGAGCCTGGATTTCTCTTCGCGCATCGACCTGCGCGAATTACAAAAGTTGGTGGATCCAAAATTTGACCAGGGGCAACCCTAGAATAAACCAATTCCGGACAGCGAACCGATTTATATTGACTTCCTTTCCGGTTCCAATGTATATTTTCAGGAGGCTAGGCATGCAAAAAATGAAATGGGCAATACTGGGCACCGGAAAAATCGCTAACCGTTTTGCGGCAGCATTAAAGAACCTTCCGGAAAGCGTCGAGCTTGTGGCAGTCGGGTCACGCCAGGCAGAGAGCGGTCAGGCCTTTGCCAAAAAATACAGTATCCCAAAATGTCATATTGGATACCAGGCTGTAGCCGATGACCCCGAGATTGATATAGTTTACGTGGGTACGCCAGGTGTGTTCCACCAACGCGATGTAAGCATGTGCCTGGAGGCTGGGAAACATGTTCTGTGTGAAAAGGCCTTCACAGTCAATGCTCAAGAAGCTGAAAACCTGATTCTGTTGGCACGCCGAAAAAATCTATTCCTGATGGAGGCGATGTGGACTCGTTTTTTCCCCGTTCATGTCAAGATCCGCGAACTTTTAGAACAGAAAGCCATTGGAGATGTTAAAGGAATGGTGGTCAACTTCATGGCAACAGCGCCCTTCGACTTAAACAATCGCTTCTTCGATCTTAGCCTGGGCGCGGGAGTGCTGATGGATACTGGCTCGTATGGAATCTCTTGGGCTTACAGCCTGCTGGGCAAACCCGAGCAAGTTAAAAGCCTGGCTTATTTTGGCGAATCAGGAGCAGACTACTCATCAGCAGTAATTATGAAATATTCAACCGGTCAGATTGTTACGATCACCTGTTCTCAGGTCGCTTTCGACTATAAAGAGGCGGCTATCTTTGGCAGCCTCGGGAAAATCGTGGTGCACGATCCGTGGTACAAGCCAACCCGTATGACCTTGCACGTACAGGGGCAACAACCAGAAGAGCTTGACCTACCGATGGGCGCTTTCAACGGTTACGAGTTCGAGGTTCGCGCTGTGATGGAATGTATCCAACGTGGAAAAATTGAATGTGAAATCATGCCGCTGGATCAAACCCTGGAAATTATGCAGACAATGGATGAGATTCGAGCACAGTGGGGTTTCCGCTACCCATCTGAAACCTAAAAAGCAGATCATCATGCGCAATGAAGGCGAACCCCCAAGTTGGAAATTGGGGGTTCGCCGGGAATGGATACGCCGCTAAGGATGGTCTGGCGGCAGAATGCCAGCGCCGCCAGACTGAAACTCTGCCAGGGTCTCTTCAGAAAGCGAATGGGACATCAGACCAGTGAGAACGGTTGCCGGCAAGGTTAAATGCTGCGCTCCGGCCCGGATGGACTGGCAAGCCTCGTCCGAGGACTTAACGCTGGCGGCGATAAGCTCAGTCCGGCTGCCTTGCAGCATGCTGGTTACATCCCGCACGAGTTGAATACCATCACCCATCAAGCGGGTGGCACGGTTTACATATACAGCCACATAAAGTGCCCCGGCCTCGCGCGCCACGAGCGCCTGCGCCGGGCTGTAAATAGCAGTTACGCAGCAAGGAAATTGATCCCAATAGAGGCTAGCAAATTGAAAACCAACCTCAGTGGGAGGTATCTTCACGACCAGGGTATCTCCGGCAATTTCCGAAACCAAATGCGCTTCTTGCACCATACCCTCAAGTGTCGTTGAAACTAATTGGTAGAATATCTCCTCAAATTTCAATTGTGCCAGGCCACTAAACACTTCTCGCGGGCTGCCACCGGCTTTGGCCAGCAGAATTGGATTTGTGGTCACGCCGCGCACCCATCCCAGCGTACTGGCAGCCTTGACTTCAGTAAAAATTGCTGAATCGATATAAATCGCCATGATAATTCTCAGTTGTCCAATTCAGCCAGAACAGTTTTCATATAGTCTTCGATTTCAGCTGAGGTTGCCAACGACATCGCATGCTCGGCAATTTCGCGTGCTCGGTCATCGCTAAGCTTTGCAATCAAGTGCTTGGCCATTGGAATAGACCGGGAAGCCATGCTGAATTCATCCAGTCCAAAACCGAGCAAAATGGGAATTGCCTTTTGCATCCCAGCCAGCTCGCCACACATACCGACCCATTTGCCTTTGCTATGGGCCGAATCAATTGTCAGCTTGATCAAACGCAAAACGGCCGGATGCAGTGGCTGAAATAGATTGGCAACCTTCTCGTTACCACGGTCAACCGCCAGGGTATACTGGGTCAGGTCGTTCGTACCGATACTGAAGAAATCCGACGCAGAGGCCAGGACATCCACCAGAACAGCCGCAGCGGGGGTTTCGACCATGATCCCAACCGGCACATTTTGAGCGAAGGCTTTCCCTTCGGTTTGCAGTTCGTTCTCCACCTGGGCAATCAAACCACGCGCGCAGAGCAATTCATCCAAGCTGATGATCATCGGGAACATGATGCGAATATCGTGGCCCAGCGCAGCACGTAGAATGGCGCGTAGTTGGGTTTTAAACAAACCGGTGTCATCCATGCACATGCGGATCGCTCGCCAGCCCAAGAAGGGGTTCATTTCCTGAGGGAAGGGCATGTAGGAAGGTGGTTTATCCCCACCGATATCCATCGTTCGAATGATGAGGGGGCGTTGCGCCAGAACTGAGAAGATTTCTTTGTAAATTCCATATTGTTTATCTTCATCAGGCGCGCGTGTTTCGCTTAAATACAGGAATTCCGTGCGCAACAAGCCGACACCTTCGGCCCCATATTCAACAGCTTCAAGCGCAGTCTCCACTTCGCCGATATTCGCGGCTACTTCCACGTGACGGCCGTTGGCTGTGCGAGCTTCACCATGCGCGCTGGCTTTTATCTCTAATAAATGGTCTTCCTTCTTGCGTTTGAGTTCCTGATACTTTGCAATAGTCGCTTCTGCCGGATTTACGATTAGCAGACCGGTTGAGCCATCCATTAATATTGAATCCCCAGACCTGACTTTCTCCAGTAAATCGGTCCCCATACCCACCAGGGCAGGGATTCCCAACGTGCGCGCCAGAATAGCGCTGTGCGAAGTCAGACCACCAAATGATGTGCAAAACCCCAGGACCAGTACAGGATCCAACCTGGCAGTGTCAGAGGGGGTTAAATCCTGGGCAATGATCAGCGATGGAGATTGCAGATTGCTTAAGGCAGTATCTGGAAGGCCGAGCAAAATACGCAAAACACGGCGGCCAACATCCTGGACATCGGCGGCGCGGGCGGCAAAGAGTTCATCCTGCATAGAAGAGAGCATTTCAGCCAGTTCCCGCGTTGCCTCGGCGAGAGCTTGTTCAACGATAATGCCACTGGCAATTTTGGTATTGACCTTTTCAGTCAACAACGGGTCTTCCAGCATCATCTGGTGCGCATCGAAGATGGCGGCCAGCTCCTCACCCTTGATGCGCAGCAGGACACTTTCTCGCAGGCTTTTTAACTCCAAACGAGCTTGCTCACGCGCGGAAAGGAAACGGGAAATTTCGACGCTGAGCTGGCCAGGTGGCCGGGTGGGAATCGTCAGGTCTTGAACGGCGTAAAGGAAGGCAGGTCCGATGGCGATACCATCACTGGCGGCAATACCCTGCAGGAATAACTCGCTTACGCCTGCCTGCCCCTCCTGACCTTGCGGGAGCAGTTCCGGATCCATTAGCTTTCTCCAAAATTGCCTGAGGCCAGCGCCTTCAGCCGCTCGATGGCATCCTCTTCGTCGGAGCCATTGGCCTGGACCAGAATCTCGTGATTTTGCATCACTCCCAGGGTCAGAACACTGATGATGCTCTTGGCATTTACTGGCTTGCTGGCTGTCGATAGATTACAGACAGTGATATCGGATGCGCACTTATTCGCCACTTGTACGAACAATGAGGCGGGTCGGGCATGTAAACCGACTTTATTCGTGATGGTAATTTTTGTCTCTAACATGGCTCTCTTCTCAATAGAGTAATGTTTCCGGAAATTCAATTCCCTGGACAAGATCTGCCAGGAAACGCGCTGCAACAACACCATCAATCACTCGGTGGTCTGCGGCAATGGTCATGGTCATCATCGGGCGCACAGCAACGCTATCCTGCTCGTCCACTACCACTGGCTTGCGCACGACTGCGCCGACCGCCAGGATTGCGCTCTCGGGTGGGTTGATCACCGCCCGGAACTGCTGGATGCCGAACATGCCCAAATTCGAGATGGTGAAAGTGCCGCGTTGGACATCCGACAACGCCAGGCGGCCTTCGCGGGCGCGCGCGCTCAAATCAGCAAGCGCATCCGCAATCTGGCGAATGGAAAGGCTGCTGGTCTTGTGGATGACGGGCACAATCAAGCCATCCTCCAGGGCGGTTGCCACGCCGATATTGACATCCTGCCAGAGGTAAATCTGATTATCGTTCAGCGAAGCGTTGATATAAGGATTACGCACCAAGGCCCAGGCGACAACTTTCACCAGCAGGGCAGTCAGCGAAATCTTGCCAGCCTTTTCACGCGCGGCTATGGTATTCAAATGCGAACGCGCGGCTTCCAGACGGGTTACATCCGCTTCGACGGTCAGGGCGATATGCGGAGACTCCTGGAAGCTGGCTTGCAAACGTTGCGCGATTTTCTGGCGCATTCCAACCAGTGGCACGATCTGCGCCGGACGCTCAGACGCAGAGACAGCCGGGCGCTCGGAAACAGAGGCTGGAACTACTGCGCGTGGCTCCGCTTCAACATCGGCCGCCTGGATACGCCCATTTGGACCGCTCCCAAAAATTGATTCCAACGAGATGCCGGCCTCCCGCGCAAGGCGTCGCGCAGCGGGGGTGGCGGCAATTTTCCCGTCGGCTGTGGCTGCTGAAACGACCCGATCTTGAACGGACCTGGTTTGATCGCGGCTTTGAACAAAGCGTTCCACATCCTCACGCGTGATGCGCTCAGCGGATGTGGGCACCTGGTTGATATCGATGCCCAATTCTTTCGCCATGCGCATGGCGATGGGAGTGGCGGTGTGCGTGGCAACAACCTGGCCGATACCGCTCGCGGGCAATGCCTGCGCCGGCACAGCGGCGGCAAGCATGGGTGTGACGGCATCCTTTGGCAGGTCATCGAGCGTTTCGCCTTTTTTCAAAACATAGGCGATCACCTGCGTGACTGGGACAACGTCACCTTCCTTAAAACGGATACCCACCAGCGTGCCTGCAGCAGGCGCAGGCACATCAATGGCAACTTTTTCGGTTTCGACTACCAGGACAGATTCGTCCATTTTGATGAGGTCGCCCTCTTTTTTCAACCAGGAGATGATCGTGGCTTTCTCCTGATCCATGTCGAACTTGGGCATGATGAAGGCTACGGGCATATCAATACCCGCCCTTTAGAATTGTGCGAATCTCGGCTTCAATATCCTCTTCCTGTGGGACCGCAGCGCGTTCAAGGCCGCGGTTGTAGGGGATCGGGCAATCCTTTCCGGCCAGGCGCCGGACGGGAGCATCCAGATAATCGAAGGCCCGGCTGGAGGTAACGCTGGCAATAACTTCACCGGCCCAACCGCCTGTCTGACAGGCTTCATGGACAACCAGCAGACGGCCCGTCTTGCAAACCGAATTGATAATGGTTTCGCGGTCGAGGGGCACCAGCGTGCGCGGGTCGATCACTTCGATGTCCAAACCTTCCTTGGCCAGTCGTTCGGCGACTGCCAGGGTTTTTATCACCATAATGTTATTGGCCACCACCGTCAGATCCTTGCCACTGCGCTTAATTTCTGCCACTCCGAAGGGAATGGTGTACTCACCCAGCGGAACCTCACCCTTGGTTTTGTAAAGCAGCTTATGCTCCACAAAACAAACCGGATTGGGGTCGCGAATGGCGCTCAGCAGCAGACCCTTGGCCTCATAAGGCGTGGTGGGCATTACAACTTTTAAACCGGGGATGTGCATCAAGAGCGACTCGAGAGATTGAGAATGCTGGGCGGCTGCGCCAGTCCCAGAACCGCTCGGCATACGCACCACGATGGGAACATTGGCCTTGCCGCCGAACATGTAACGCATCTTGGCTGCCTGGTTGCCCAGCTGGTCAAGCGTAAGCAGGACAAAATCCATGAACATAATCTCGGCCACCGGACGCATACCCAGCAGGGAAGCGCCTATTGCCGCAGCCACAATAGTGGGTTCTGAGATAGGCGTTTCGCGGATTCGTTCTGGACCGAATTCGTCGAGCATGCCGTGGGTCACACCAAAGGCGCCGCCATAGCGTCCGATATCTTCACCAATAATGAAAACGCGTTCATCGCGCTTCATCTCTTCCCACAGGGCTTGCCGGATGGCTTCGAGGTAAGTGATCTCAGGCATATACAAACTCCATTACAGTAGATGGGTCAGGCTCAGGAGAAGCTTCGGCAAAAGCCACTGCGGCTTCGATAACCTTGGTTATCTCCTGTTCAATTTCTTCGATAGCTGTATCATTTAACAAACCAATTTTCTCAAGCTCGGAACGGAAGAGCTGGATTGGATCTTTGGTGCTGCGCCATTCGTCAATTTCATCTTTACTGCGATACAGGTTACGGTCGCTCTTGGAATGGCCAAAGTAACGATAGGTTTGGGCCTCGACCAACACCGGACCCAACCCAGAGCGAATGTGCGTGACTGCGTCACGCATTGTCTCGTAAACGGTCAGAAGATCATTTCCGTCAATATAGGACCAGGGAATACCATATCCTTCGGCGCGTTGGGCAATGGGCAATTTAGCAGCGGCATTCGCAATGTCCATGGACATGCCATACTTGTTGTTTTCGCAAACATAAAGGTTGGGTAGTTTCCAGAGAGCGGCCATGTTGAGGGCCTCATGGAAAACGCCCTCGTTCGAGGCGCCATCGCCGAAAACGGTGGTGACGATCTCTTTCCGGTGCTGCATCTGCAGCGCAAGCCCAACCCCCACTGAGTAAGGTATACCCCCGCCGACAATGCCATTGGCGCCCAGGCTATTGGAGGCGAAATCGGCGATATGCATCGAACCGCCGCGACCGCGGCAGTAACCCGTATCCTTGCCCATGAATTCAGCCATCATCAGATTGACGTCGGCTTCTTTGGCGATGAAATGCCCGTGACCACGGTGATGATTAATAAAATAATCATCTTTATTAATGGCCAGGCTGAGTCCCACCGCGACGGCCTCCTGCCCGGCTGAAAGGTGCATGGTACCATGCACCTTTCCCGCAGCATACAACCTATCGGCCATTAATTCAAACTGCCGGATAGTTACCATGGTTCGATATGCCCGCAGCAATTTTTCTTGTGATAATGCAAGTCTGGAGACTTTCTGGCTAAAAGATTCTTGTTTTTTATTTTTGTTTGACATCGAAACCTCGATTTGCAGATAAGTTTTTACTTGATATTTGCCAATTCCAATACTTTGCGAGCCGTGATACTATCCGTGACAAGCACATTGATCAAACCACCCCGTAATGCACCCAGAATAGGCATGATTTTTCCTGGACCACCAGCTACGCCAATCCGGACCGGGATGCGCATCATGTCCTCACAGCGTATCGTTACCAGTCTGGCGTAGAAATCCTCGCACACGAATTTACCTTGCAGGTCAAAATGGATACCGGCTATGTCACCGACTGCGCCAGAGGCCAAAACTTGATCCATTTCTTCGCGAGGCACAAAACCAGCCTGGTAATAACTTGAATATTTTGGGTCGGTGCTGCCAACGCCAAACAGGCCAACTTTAGCCTGGCGGCCCATGGCAACGGTTTCACTAACGCCTCGACTGGCGAGCATGGCAGACGCAACCTCAGGATTCGGGCAGACATAAGGCGCGTTAATAAAATAACTTTCGCCGCCCAATTTGTTGGTCAGACGCTGGACTAGCGCGTGCCCATCATATTCAACATTGCGCGCCCCCATGGCGCCCACCAACTGCACGACCTTGACTGACAGCGTTTCGCGATCTTCAACCTGGTCTACAGTAGCGCTGATCGATGTGCCCCATGCCAGAGCAATAATAGTCTCGGGCAGGAAGTACTCTCGCAGCACCTGCGCCGCGGCGCGACCCAGGTTGACGAGCGCAGATTCATCCGATGAATTTCGTAAAACTATTACGCGGGCTGATTTAATGCCAAATTCTTTAACCAAAGCTGATTCGAGCTCCGGTTCGGTTCGCAAAGCCCGGTTGACATGGATCTCGACGATGCCGCGTTGGCGCGCTTCGGTCAGCATGCGCGAGACCATCGAGCGGGTTACTCCCACCACCCGCGAGATTTGCATCTGGTCTTTCCCTTCCTGGTAATACATCTCGGCCACATCCGCCAGCAAATCCATCCGCTCCGGCGATTGATTTTGTTCAGAGAGTTCAACTCCCTTTGCCATTAGGATCAATCCTTTTTTCTCAAAACGAAGTGGCTGCTTTTATCCACTGTTAACGCCTGGACGAAGTTTCTGATGTAGAAACAAGCTTATTGCGATCTTCTGCAAGACAGCAGACCCCTTCTCAACAAGCCTAACCCGTTATCAGCACCAGGCAAAATGAAACTGACGTAGCCGCAAGTATCACATACGTGAGTAATTATTCACATACGTGAGTATAGCAAAATACCCTCTCATTGTCAATAGAAACTGAGTGGGTACCTGCCAAACTCGTGGGCGGCTTCGGTCATCGCTATGATATTTTCTGGGGAAGTGTCGGATTGGACAAAATGGGATGGTGATA
Organism: uncultured Anaerolinea sp.; assembly: GCA_964536185.1. Taxonomy (GTDB): domain Bacteria; phylum Chloroflexota; class Anaerolineae; order Anaerolineales; family Villigracilaceae; genus UBA5195. Next base: position 15,525 of record CAZHWV010000052.1, read on the forward strand.
ATATATAACCGCCCCCGACTGCAAGCGCCTGGATGGCCTGGCGGACCGCCAGGCGGACTTGTTCCGGCGTTCCAAAAGGCAGCACGCTTTGTACGTCAATGGCTCCATGAAAGACCAGCTTATCACCAAAATCACGCTTCAGTCCTTCTGGTTCCATCCCGGCACAGTTAGGCTGAACAGGGTTAAGCACCACCAGGCCAGCCTCAAGCATATCCGGGATGAAAGGACGGACAGCCCCATCCGTGTGAAACATGAGTGGAATGGATGCATCCAGGTTCTCGTCAATGTATTTGCGCGCTGCCTGCCAGCGCCGTCGCAGACGGGGCATCAGTAACTCGCGAAAAGTGCGCGGTGAATACAACGTGCGGGTTTGCATGCCGAGATCATCACCGCTGACTTTAAGAATCTGAATAAACTTACCCGCAGCCTGCAGGCCAATCCGATCACCTTGAATGGCAATCTCGGTCAGGCGGTCAAGCAACGCCCCGGCAAATTCCGGGGTAAGCGCCGTAGCCATTAACCATTTTTCAAAACCCATCAAGTCAATTGCCTGCTCAATAAGCGTACCCCCGAAGCGGCCAATTAAGGCCAGCTCGGTGTTCTCAAACATCCAGCGGGCCTGTTTCTCAGTCGCTTCGGCGGTGCCGGGGGGATAAGGATCAGGCCATGGATAGGTTTCCAAATCCTCCAGGCAAGCATTCTCCAGGGGGTGAGTGACTGCTTCGTACTGAATGCCACCGCCCGGCAGAATGATCCGCTTGCGGAGAACACCCCAGGCATCAATTACCTCGGCTGGTTCGATAAAATTCGCGACTGCTTTGCGCGGTTTGCTCAGCTTGACTGAGACCGCATCCCAACCCATTCGAGCGCAGACGCGCGGATGGGGGATAACTTCTCGAAAATAATTGGCTTCGACCGGCTCGTCAAAGTCCATACCCAAATACGATTTTAACTTCAGGTAGAAATCGAGCCCACACTGTACATCGACAGGCACGCGGTCTGGTTCCTCGTGGCGTAAAACTGCACAAACCCGTTCGCGGGAAGTCCAACTCATTTTCAGCTCCTGACTGATAGTTCCAGCACCTGCTTTGCGGTCAAACTGTCGGTCACCAAGACATTGAAAAACCCGCCGCGCAGAGCCCCCAGGATTGGTTTGGCTTTATCCGGACCGCCAACAACGCCAATACGAATGGGAATGGAGAGAAGGTCACTTTTGTCGATAGTGATCAAACGGTCACAGAATTTCGCGCTTGCATCCTGGCCATTGATATCGTAATACAAACCACAGACATTCCCAATCGCCCCCACCGCTTTCAGTTGTTCAATCAGATCAGGTGAAAAAAATCCAAAACGATAGATCGTTGCGGTGGGAAGCTCCAGGCTGCCGGCGCCCATCAGGGCGATCTGGGCATTGCGCGCCATATCCAACGGCTTCGTAAGAATATCATCTTTTAATAAGGCCTGGGCGGTTTCCGCAGTAGAACACAAAAATGGCGCATTGAGAAAATAATGCTCCGCCCCTATTTTTTCAGCCAGGCGCGTAATGATCCCATGGCCCTCATATTCACTGTTTCGAGAACCCATCGCCCCAACCAGTTCGACCAGTTTGGAGGGTACAGGGGTGTCGATTTCGAGCTCATCGGCAAGCACGCTGAGTGTTGTTCCCCAGGCAACCCCAATGGTATTATTTGGCGCCAGGAAACGTTTAAAAGTCTGCGCTCCAGCCGCCCCCAGGTATTTAAGGAATGAAAATTCATGATTGCGAACCGTTACTACGCTGACCGCCTGGAGATTAAACTGCTCTTTGAGGGCATTTTCCAAAGCATAATCTGATTGCAGCGGACGGCGAATACGAATATCGACCATTTTGCGCTGGTGCGCTTCGGTTAGCAAGCGCGAAACCATAGAAGTGGTTAAACCAATCAACTTCGCTATTTCCGATTGGCGCTTGCCCTCCAGGTAATACATCTCGGCTACATCAGCCAGCAACAACTCGCGGTCGAGCGGAGGACGGTAATCTGGCATTGCTTTTGCGCTCCCGAGTTAATCAAGCCTCGCCTTGCGCCAAATTTCGGGCAGGGTTTCCAATACGAATGCCAGCTCATCTTCTGTCGTCTGGTAGCCGAGCGAGATACGCAGCGTCCCTTCGATCTGAGCCCGCGGCAGTCCCATGGCAGTCAAGACATGTGAAGGCTCAATATCTTTTGAAGTACATGCCGATCCCATTGAGACAGCAATGCCCGCTCCATTCAAGCGGATGAGCATCATCTCACCATCCGCGCCTGGGAAACTGAGGGATAGTACATGGGCAGCGGCAGATACAGGTCCATTGACAATTAGACCAGGTATGCGCTCCTGAAGTCCAGAGATCAGAAGACCGCGTAAGTGGGATAAACGCTGGTTTTCCTGGGCTTTGCGCTGAGATGTCAGGCGCATGGCCGCCCCCAACCCGGCGATACCGGGCACATTTTCTGTACCAGGCCGTAGAGCCTTTTCCTGGGTACCGCCGAACATCAACGGCGCCACACGCGCTCCATCACGTATATATAACGCGCCCGCACCCTTGGGTCCGTAAATTTTGTGAGCGGAGAGCGAAAGTAAATCCAGGTTGAGCGCTTTTACATCTACAGCCAACAAACCGATACCCTGGACTGCGTCTGTGTGCAACAAAATGCCTCGTTCACGGGCAATTTGACCAATCGCTGCCAGAGGTTGGATTGAGCCAACCTCGTTATTGACCAGCATAATTGAAATCAGGGCAGTCTCTGGGCGAATGGCTTCGCTCAGCTCGGCAGGATCGACCAGACCATGGCTGTCTACAGGCAGGATGGTAACCGGATAGCCTTCACGCTGCAATTGGGCAACGGTGTGTAAAATGGCATGATGTTCAATGGAGGAAGTAATCAGATGGGCTTTGCCCGCAGGGTACTGACGCAAAACCCCCAATAAGGCCAGATTATCGGCTTCGGTCGCGCCGCTGGTAAAGTAGACATCATCCGGGCTACAGCCCAGGCCCAGAGCAACTTCTTTGCGCGCATTTGCCACCACATCCGCTGCGGCTTTGCCGGCGGAATGCATACTGGATGGATTACCAAAATCCTGGTCCAGAGTCGCCAACATGGCTGCGCGAACATCTGGATGGACGGGTGTGGTTGCGCAATAATCCAGGTAAATTTGTTTGGTCATTATTTTAAACCCCGGCAAGTTGCTGAGGTTGAGTGTTCAAGGCAAAATCAAGCTTGATCTGTGCAAAAATTTTTTCAATGGTCTGGGGGTGATCGAGATCGATCAAGAAGGGTCGGATATTGATGACCGGACAACCTGTTTCAGCTTCGGTAAAAGCAGGCAGCAATTGTAAAACCAGGTTGGAAACCGGCGGTTGGTTCGCGTTTTCCCAAACGCTGTGGCTCTTTACCTGGCAGGGGTACCCTGCTTTTTCAAGTAATTCGGATAGGTGCTCGACAACCATGGCCAACCGGTTTCCACACCAGCCACCGATCACGCATACACGGTATTTTGTCATGGCATTCTCCCAATAAGGATTTAATTAACTTACCATAAAGAGGGAGCTTCCGTTATTTCCCAACTCACGGAAGCTCCCCTCGTTTATTCTATTTCGCGCTACAGACTAGGCCCCAAAACCAAACAAGCGGAATGCATACTGGATGATATTACCCAGGATATCGCCGCCCATGTCCCAACTTGCCAGTTTCAGTCCCTGACCAATCTGGTCAGAGTATTGGCCCATCATCTGGAATGCCGCTGTATGGGAGGTAGCGCTCCAGGTGGATAAATACATGAAGGGGATCGCGTAGAGCAAGATCACGATCACGGTCTTGACCACGTTGCCCTTGGTGTAAGGCACTACCGCGCCAGCCCAGAAAGGAACAACAGCCAGGGATGCAATCGGCAGCATTTGAACGCCAGGCAGGACTGCCGCGAGTAGGACAAGCAGCGGGAACAGGATGATCGTGGAAGCCATTACAGCCGGGTGGCCCAAGAGCACGGCACAGTCAACCGCAACATAGATTTCGCGATCCTTGAAGCGTTCTCGCATGTACTGAACAATCGACATCGTGATCGGGATGATACCTTCGGCAATGATCGAAACCATACGCGGCAGGATCATCATCATGAGCGCTACGTTCATGCCCAAACCAAGGATCTTGGCAATGCCCAGGTCGCCAGTGCCGACGCCATAAGCAAAGATACCGATGATGGTACCCAGCATGAAACCCAAGACGCCGGGTTCACCCACCAGGCCAAAGCGTTTCTTGATACCTTCGGGGGAGGCATCCCAATCTTTGATCCCTGGAATTCGATCCAGGAGCCAGACCACTGGGATAGCAAACAAGCTAGCCTGGACGGTTGTACCGCAGGGTACGCCGATACCGGGCATATCATTGAATTCCTGGTATTTCTTGGCCGTCATATCACTCATCAGGCTGCCAGCAACCAGGTACAAGACACCCGCCAGAATTCCGAGGAGAATATTTCCACCAGTCAGCGCCCAAACGAAACCTGCCAGAGCGGAACCATGCCAGTAGGACCAGACATCTGTCCAAAGGGTCTTGGTCAGCTTGAGCACAAGCATCAGGATGTTGACGATCAGGATCGACACGATCAAGCCAGCCACGCCAGGCCAGCCCCAGGCAATACCCGCATCAGCCCAGTTGACATCAACCAGACTCTTGGATACGCCGAAGCGGGTGGCCATTTCAGCCACAGCTGGCTGAAGAGCACCGACGATCACATTCACGACCAGGAACAGGCCAGCCAGACCAACACCAGTGGTGATGCCCCCACGGACCGCTTTCTGCCACCCCACCCGGAAAATCAGGCCCAGGATGATCAAAACAATCATCACAATCAGGGATGAGCCGAGGCTAAGCAACCAACCAACAGCAGTAGATAAGATTTCCATTTTTACATTCTCCTTTTGTAAATCTGAATACGGATTGGATAATCCGGGTTACACTTTTTTGATTTCTGCGACGATCTTGTCTAACAACGCATCCCTTTCTTGCTGCGAGCCAATCAGGAAAGGCATACCTTGAAAAACAGGCACATTAAAGGTGCGGAAGATTTTCATCATGGAAACGATCATGATTAAATCCGTACGGCCAAGGTAACCTTCGAGGTCAGCCATCAAAATACGTTTGACGAGTACATCTGACATACCTTCCTTGGCTACACGTTCTCGAATAGAATCTTCAGCAATTGTAGATGTATTGATCCCTGCACCGCACGCAACGACGATTAATTTACTCATGGATTACTCTGCCTCCTTGTGTATTAAAAAAATTACCTGCTAATTGTGTTTGCGCGAACCAAAAAGAACAAATCACGCTTGCCTTTGACCTCCTTTCCGGGGTTCAATCACCCGGACAGTGCCTAGTCCAGCAGGAGCTCTTGTTTAAGCCAGGCAACCACTGCCTGAAGAGAGGGTTGATCTCGTAATTCGACCAGTTTTTCCGGTTGACCAAAGAGTAAAGCCAGGTTGCGTAATGTTTGAATTTGCTCTTCGGGGCTTTTATTCGCCAGCATCAAGACTATAAAAACATCCAGGTTTTCATCCGGATCAGCCATGTTTTTAAACTGGACCGGATTACGCAAGGTGGCTACTGCCAGAGCTGATTGGTGAACGCCCTGGGCGTCGGCATGTGGGAATGCAATGGAAAATGGTTTTGTCGGCAGCCCGGTAGGATGTTCAAGCTCTCTTGCCCAGGTCTGGTCGCCATAATCGGCCGCAACCAGGCCTTGAACATGAAGTTTCTCGGCCAGGAGACTGATGACCGTGTGCGCATCGGGCGCATCCAGATCGACAACTACAGATGATTCATTAAATACCAACAAAGTAATCTGCTCCTATTTGGATTTCTCGCCGCGCTGTCCATAACGATTATGATAATAATCGAACGAACTGCGCGCCATCCGTTCAGTGAAAATCAGCGGAACACCGATGGTCTTTGCAATCGCGTAGGTATGCGCTGCTTCTTCCAGCGTAACAGCGCGTTCGAGAGCGTGCTCCAAAGTCTTGCCTAGTGTAATAACACCGTGCTGGCCCAAAAGTACCGCAAACCCATCACCCAAAATCTCCACCGGCAGGGTGGCAAAGCGCTCATCTTCTACAGAAAGGTAAGGCGCCACAGGGATGGGCTGGCCGAACCAGTCGGCTTGAGTCTCAGTAACGATCGGGATCGATTCATTAATGACCGAGAAGGATGTGGCATAAGGAGAATGAGTGTGGACAACAGCGTGAATATCAGGTCGCGCCAATAAAAAACCGGTCCATAGGTTTAAAGCAACTGAGGGCCGGTTTTTTCCTTCGAGAAGGTTCATATCAATGTCTGTTACGATCATATCTGCAGGGGTCAGGTCTTCATACGGCATGCCACTGGGGGTAACAATGACATAACCTGTTTGTGGATCCCGCGCACAGACTGTGCCGCCCGCCATCCAAACCAGGCCAAATTTTGGCAGCAGATTGGCAGTATCCAGAACCTTGCGTCGCAGTTCTTCAAGCATCATTCTTCACTTCCCGACCCATTGGGTGCTTCGCTAAGAGGATAATAACCAAGCTCATGACCCGCCTGAAAGAAGGCCAGCATATTTTCCAGGGGAATATCGTTGCCAAAATTGTGAGCAGGAGCCAGGATATAGCCGCCGCCCGCGCCCATTTGCTCAATTCGCAGACGCACCTCGCGGCGGATATCTTCTATCGAGCCCTGGGTCAACACCCGCTTAATATCCACCCCACCCTGAAAAGTAATATCGTTGCCAAAATCTCGTTTCAGCTCAACTGGATCCATACCCACTAAATGAGCCTCAATCGGGTTGAGCACATCGAAGCCAGTCTCGATCAAGTCAGGGATAAACTTGCGGATGGCTCCATCGTTGTGCAATAAGACTTTCGCATGCGGGGCTTTTTTCTTGATCAGCTCAATTGTCTTCTTATAGTGGGGCATCAGGAAATTCTTATAGACCTTGGGGTTGAACATGGGACCAACATTGGTTCCGTAGTCATCAGCAATTTCCACTATTTGCACATAAGGTCCGACAACACTCAGGAAGGCGTCATAAAATGCATCCTGAATTTCAGCCAATTTCCCCAAAAGGTAATCAAACATGGCTGTGTCCAGCGTAGTCATCATCAAAGCGTTTTCCATGCCAACCAGTACCCGAGTCATCTCCCACAGGTTGCCATAGACCGGGCGATGAGCGACGATGGAATAACTTGTGTTGTGATATAGGTTTTCGACTTCCTCTTTTAATCCCGCCACCCGGACCGGGTCGTAAGGATCTGGCCAGGGAAATTTATCGATACTCTCTTTACTTAAGTCCTTGGCCAGAGGCGCCCCACCCATATCGTAATAACCTGAGACAAGTCGATGATGTAAACCCCATTCATCGGTAAATTCTTTAAACTCGCCCACCATCGGGTTAGAAATGTAACTATTCGGCGGGCGCATATGGATAAAACGAAAATCGGTGCCCAATTTATCCAGGACAGGGTTGTAATCTGGTGTGCTATAGAAACCTACCAGGGTACGTCGCGGGATATCTTTCACGCCAAAATGATCCCGCAAAAGAAGATAACGCTCTTCAGTCAAGTGATTGGCCGAACCGCCCAGGGTAATCGGGACACGATCTGGCTCTTTGTGATTGAGCGTAGCTTCTACGCGCTGGCGGGGTGTCATTTTTTCTGGCATGCCGGCCTCCGGATTCAATTTCGTGAATTCTAATTCACTATTATGAATGATTTTAGCATTTAAAAATCTCAAAGTCAATAGATTTTCAAAACTCATCCTATTTTAAGAAAACTGGGAGGGATGAGTTTGTTTCCATTAGTGTTCCCACTCAATTATTTTTTATCACAATTTCCAACTCTCTCACCGAAAATTATGTGCTAAACTTTCTAAAAATATTCATTGTAAGGAGTGAATCAAGATGGAATTTTCACAATTGATCGCTAACCGCTACAGCGTACGCGCATACCGCCCAGACCCCATTGAAGATGAAAAACTGCTTCAGGTTCTCGAAGCGGCTCGCCTTGCGCCGACAGCCGCCAACCGCCAGCCGATCCAGGTGGTGGTAATCCATACCGCCGGGCGTGAGGCTGAACTTGGACGCATTTATCGCCGTCCCTGGTTCGTTCAGGCGCCGTTGTTGCTTGCCGTATGCGCGATTTCATCCCAAGCCTGGGTACGTGAAAGTGATCGCTTTAATGCCCGCCTGATCGACTCTGCAATTGTCGCTGATCACCTGATTCTTGCGGCTGCCAACCTGGGTTTGGGCACCTGCTGGGTAGCAGCATTTAATGTGGACGCAGCAAATGAAGTCCTGGGTCTGCCTGCTGAGGTCGAACCAGTGATTTTCACGCCGCTCGGCTATCCGGCCGACCTGCCGGGTCCCAAAATTCGCAAACCGCTCGCCGAATTGGTTCGCTACGAACATTGGTAATCTTGACTAAAGCGCCAACCTGAGAATCGTTTCCATTTCTTGATAGGTTAATTCGATTGGGTTGGCTTTCATACTACTGGCCTTCGAGGCTTTTTCAATTATTTGAGGAAGGTCGTCATCCTTTATTCCATATTTGCTAAGCGAGGGGATATTCATGGATAAGGTCAGATCTCTGACCCACTGTATGCCAGCCTCAAAATCAGCATCTGATCGCCCAGTTAATATCTGGGCGATTTCTTTATATCGTTTCAATTCTGCGCTTTGCGGTGAGCGTTCTTGCAAAGCCTGAACATTTGTTTTAATCACAAAGGGAAGTAAACTGGCGCAGATGGCTCCATGCGGGCCGTGAAACATACCCCCCAGAACACCCGCAAATCCATGGACAGCGCCCAACCCAGCATTGGAGAGGGCTAAACCACCCAAAAGACTGACCATCGACATGTCCTCATGCGCAATGGCATCCTCCCCAAATTCATAAGCCTTCTTAAGTGACCCTGCAGCGCGCTTCAGCCCTTCCCGGCAAAATAAATCCGTTAGCGAATTGGATTTCAAAGAGACGTATGGTTCAAGCACCTGGGTTAAAGCGTCCAAACCAGTACTTGCCATAATTTCTACGGGAACATTGTAGGTTAATTCAGGATCAACGATGGCAAGTTGAGGGAAAAGCATTGGACTTCGTAGACTGACCTTGGTCTGGTCTTGAGGTGACTCGAGTACCGCATTGCTGGTGACTTCCGCTCCAGTCCCTGCAGTGGTCGGTATAGCGATAAAAGGAATTGGCTGATGAGTAAGCGGTTTTCCTTTTCCGATGACCTCAAGATAATCAAAGATATTTTCTGTATTGGTCAGTAATGCGCTGATCGCTTTGCCAGTGTCGATGGCGCTTCCGCCTCCCAAGCCAACGATCAAATCACACTTCATTTCACGAGCAAACTGAATACCTGAGAGTACCAAGTCCACAGTTGGTTCGTGTGCAACCGAAAAGACAAAGGTTTCGAGGCCTTGTGCAGCCAATAATGAGAGTAGATCTATGTCTCTTCTCGCGAGCGTATCAAGCAGGCTAATGTCGGGTTCACCAATTTTATTGGTCACGACCAATACTCGCTGCCCTAATTTGGCTGCCCTGGTGGCCAGTAGCCGTAACGAACCAGACCCAAAAATGATCCGTGTTGAAGTTGCAAATTCAAAAAACATTGGGGGGTTCCTCAATTGATCAAGCAGCTATTGACCAGGTTCCAAACGATGGTGCACAGGCAATGCGGATCCTTTATTAACTCGACTCATCTGGTCTAAGCCGGCAATTCCGGGTTGATGGCCATTTTAATGACTTCTCCGGCAATCATTTTTTTAAGCGCAGTCTCTACTTGTTCGAGGGGCAGCTCACCTGAAATCAGGGCCTGGACATCCACTTCTCCACTGGTAATCAGGCGGAAAGCTTCGCGGGCATCCTCAGCAGTCCCACCATGCGTGTTTAAAAGCGTGATGGCTCCATAGTGAATGAGGCCTGCGTCCAGAGTCACTTTTGTACCGCCGGGCAGACCACCGAACCACAGGACCCGCCCACCCCGGCGCACTGCTGCGACAGCTTGCTCCCAGGTTGACAGAGAACCGGCACACTCAATGACCACGTCTGCGCCTCTCCCAGCCGTCAAATCACGGATGGCTGCCACCACGTCGGTATCCCTGGCATTGATGATTGGGTCAGCTCCCAGGCTGGCAGC
>CAZHWV010000052.1:25718-26475 GCA_964536185.1 uncultured Anaerolinea sp.
TGACCAACTGCAATCACGCGCTCGGCTCCGGCCAGCAGTGCCATTTGCTGGTGCATCAAACCCACCGGACCACCTGCGCCCAGGATGGCCACGGTCTCACCTGGCTGAATGGCAACGGTCCGTTGGCCACCCACCACCGTGACAAGCGGCTCAACGACTGCCGCCTGTGCATACGAAACGTGCGCCGGGATTTCAAAAGTCGTCCGCCGGACAATCGAAACGGGGACAAGCATGTATTCGGCAAAAGCGCCAAAATTGTAGACCAGGTTTTCGCATAAATTTCCCTGGCCATGCTGGCAGAAGAAACATTCTCCGCATTCGGCAAAGACATTGGCCGTTACCCGCATGCCAGGACGAAAGCCCTGCACCTCAGCCCCTGCTTGAACTACATCCCCACCGAATTCATGCCCAAAAACAAAAGGTGGCGGAAATTTGGGATGACCGCGCCGGTAGGTTTTTACATCTGTGCCACACGTTGTGGCTACGCGCACTTTCACGAGTAACTCACCCGCTTTTGGAGTCGGGACCGGCACCTGGCGCAATTCAACCTTTTCTGGTCCTAAGTAGACAATCGCTCGCATATCTTTGGGTAGCATGGGTACCTGCCTTTTTGGTTAATTGACAAAATATTTACTTGCCTGTATAATGCTCACAAATGTGATATTGTACTCACAATTGTGAAAAGGAGCAAGACTATGGCACCCAAAATTCAAATTGCAATGGATACACTGGATTTCAACCACGCGATTGAGTTAGC
>CAZHWV010000053.1:0-6540 GCA_964536185.1 uncultured Anaerolinea sp.
GGGAAATGTGCGTGGATTTCAAATCCAGCCGCTTGATGATGTCCTCCTGGATATCTGGGGACAGGTTCAGGAAATTCACAAAAGTGCCGTGGATACGCACGATGTAAACGCCGCTGGGGGCATATTTTTCGGGATTTGCCAGCACCTGGCGCAGGATCTCCGGCGTGGTCACGTTGACATACAGATAAAACGGGGCGATATTTTTATTCATGCGGTTGAAGAACAGCGGCGTGATGATCTTTTCACGGAATTCCAGTCCCTTTTCTTCAAAGCTCTGGCCGGAGAAATGATTGGGATCGATCCCAAAATGGGAGGCATAGCCACCGTTCATGTGCTCGAAGGGTAAATTTAAGTTGGAAAGCACCCGGAAACCCAGGCCAGACTGCGCTTCGCCGAATAACGGATCGATGCCATAACCCAGCATTTCTCGCGCCTTGCGGCCGTCGGGCGTGGCGCCCACCCAATAGCCATACAGCAGGTGGGTAGAGGGGGTGCTCCAATCGGGGCGGAATGGGTTTCCGAGGTCGTTCTTCTGGCTGGCAACCAGCTCGCTGATCTTGATGACCACTTCGCGCGCTTCCTGGTCAACTTCTTCGATATTGTTGCCAAATTTGGGGCAGGTCAGCAGGTACTGCCGCAGTTCCTCATCATGCGCAAAGTTTGAGGCCAGGGCCGCCAGCAGCCGGTCGGCATCCTGCGGCCTTTCCATCAGGAATAAATTGATGGCGGTAAACGAATCAGCCACCGTGGAGAGCCCATGGATCAGGCAGCCGCTGCCGTTGTACCTGGTGCCCTGCTGGTGCGTATCCCGGAGATCCACGCCTGACTCAATCCCACCCATCAAGGCCGAAGTGAATGGCACCGGCAGCAAGGAGAGCACATCCGAGACATCGTTGGCGGATTTGGCCATCCTCTCGACAAAAAAGGCCACATTCTTGAAAAACGCTGGTCGGATATTGGCCAGGATGGTTTGGGCAGTGCAATTCGGATAACCCAACTGGTCGTAACCGGGGCCAATCTGGCGTCCGGTGATCGATGAAACGCCGCCATGAATGGTCAATTCCAGGATTTTCCCCAGGTTCAGCCAACTGTTGGTGGTGTTGCCATTATCCTTGCCCATGATGAGCGGTTCCTGGCAGCCGGCAATCGAATAGTTTTCAAGGTCAGTTTCTTCAACGCCTGTATTTGCCAGGATGGGGAAAAGCGCATCGTCGTTAAAGAAGGACGGTGTCAGAACGCCCGGGGTGAACAAAAACCGGCCCAGGCTGCGGTAGAAATCATCCGGGGTGTCTTTGTGGAGCTTGACCGAAAGGATCGGTTGGGGCAGATTCATTTCATAGTAGGCATCCAGCAGGGCATAGGTCGCTTCGTTCGAAAGATCCGCCCCGGCGCTCGATTTGCCACCCACAATCAGGTTTTGTGAAATCGCCCAACTGCGATCGCCAACGTTGAAGAAAACCAGCAGGAATTTAAAGAGCGCTCCGGCCATTCCGCGATCCGATCCACCCGCCGCGCGATAAGGCTCAAAGATGCGGTCCGCATTCCCGACCGAAAAGGCAAACGGGTTTGGCGCCTGTTCCAGGCACATCACCTGCCAGACCAGAATAAAAGCCTGGATGGCCTCATAGAGATTATCAGCTCCGGCGGCCGGTACCTTGCCGAGCGTCTCTTCGATCAGCTTGAGCATATCCCGGCGTCCGGCGTTGGTTTCATGCTGCCGCATCTGCCTGGCCTGTTCGGCGTAACGCCCTGCCAGGATCAGCACCGCGTCCAGCGTGATGCGCATGGCTTCGAAGTAAGTCCGTTTGGAGGGGTCTTTGGTGCCCTGGAGTTGCCTGTCAATCTGCTGCAAAAGCCCCGCGATCCCATGCGAAAGCACCGGCTTGATATCCGGGATGAGGTGACCGGTGACCTGTTCGATGAAATATATGGCCTCGGCGGTGTCACTTTCGACCTTTTTGTAAGCCTCTTGCAGGTTTTGCACAAAAGGCGTTTTCAGGGTGTAGGCGCGCAGTGCCTCGATGCGCTCTGTGCTAAATTCCGCGTTGGGCTGGATGTCATTAAATACCGCCACCGGGTCACAATAGCCGCTAAAAGAGTCGACCCGGAAGGTGGGATTGATCAGCGCGTAAGACATCGCAAAGGCATCATTCTGGGTGCCCACAAAAATGGCATGCTCGCTGATGGTCAGCGGAATCTGCCGGATGATCTCGCGCAAGGTCTCGGCGGATTTTAGCGCGGGCGGCAGGTCACGGTATTTTTCGTCACAGGCGCGCGCAATTTCTTTCGCGAGGAACCAACCATCCAGGCGTGTTCGGTGACGCTCTTCATCAAAGAGTTCCCGCGCCATTTGATCCAGGGCCTGGCCGGAGTAAATATTTTCAATATTCATGTCATCTGTCCTCAGGTACGCATCACCGTAAAATTGTTTTCAGCGAATAATTTTTCATACGCTCCAATGATTTCTGGGGCAACAAAACCTTCCTGCATGGTATAAGGCAGCCCGCTCTGCTGCCATTTATTGCGGCCATATTCATGAAATGCCAAAAATTCAAACGAGGTATTGGTCGTTTTTTGCTGATGGAAGAAAGCCACAAAATTCCGCATGTCACGCTCGGAATCGTTGAAACCCCGGACGATCGGGATGCGGATCAGCAGCCTCGCATGCATCTGCATCGCTTTCTGGATGTTCTCCTTGATGACAGCATTCCCCGCGCCGGTCACGCTGGCTAAGACATCCGGATCGTAATGCTTGAAATCCATGATCAGCAGGTCGATCAGGGGAAAAAGTTCTACCAGCCGGGGATGGCTGGCGTTGGTCTCGATGGCGGTGTGAATCCCCAGGTTTTTTAATGCGCTCAACAATTCTCTGACCGCCTCAAATTGCAGCGTGGGTTCTCCGCCGCTGAGCGTAACGCCGCCGCCATCATAAAATAGCGCCGCGCTGCGCCTGACTTCATCCAGGACGGATTCGATTTCGTATTCTTTATGGGAGAGCCGGATGCCCCTGGTGCGGTGCAGGTTGATACATTCCCGCGTCCTGCAGGTTTCACACAGGCTGCGGTCGATCTGCCCGGCGTGAATGGCCCCATGCGGACAAATTGTGTCAATCAGAAATTCATTGGTCACCCACAACGAGCCTTTGCTTGCAATCCCTTCGGGGTTGGCGCACCAGGGACAATGAAAATTACACCCCTGCAGATGGTATACCAGCCGGTTGCCGGTTCCATCCTGGGAATAATTGAAGCCTTTTTGAAATACCTTTATTCTCATGCGTCATGACCCATTCCTCAAGGATAATTGGTATTATCCAGTAATACCAATTATCTGTCAATATATCGTGATGGTTTGATGTCAGCGGTAAATACGGAGAGGAACAGAAAATGGATTAAAACGATTGAACAATGCGACTCTTATGAATGGTAAATTGCCGGGGAAAACAAAACAAGGGTTTGACTGATTCAGTCAAACCCTTGCGTAAGTTGCTGGGGTTATTCGGCCGGGGCTTCGATTTCGGCTTTTTTGCCGCGTCCGGTAGCTTTTTTAACTGATTCCACGGTGGTCTCAACCAGTTCTTCGCCGCGCTTGCGGGCTTTGAGGGTAATTTCCTCGCCTTGCGCCAGCGCTTTTCGGGATAGTTCTTCGGCCCTGTGGCGAGCGTCGATAGCGGCAGCTTCGGCGCGCTTCCAGGCATCCTCAGCCTCGAGGGTGGCCTTATCGCGCAGTTCGATGGATCGTTCTTTGATCACGGCGCGAGTTTCTTCACCGGATTGTGGGGCGAATAACAGTGCAGCGACTGCCCCTGTCAGGCCACCGACAATAAAACCTACTAAAAATGCGCCAAATTCATCACGTTCAGACATTTGAATTCTCCTTTCGATTGTATGGTGAGCTGTTCAGCGATTATTTCTTCTTCATGCCAATCATTTCGAACAATTTTTGCAGACCCGCAAGATAGCTATTCAGTTTGACCACCGGCTCGACCAGATTTTCGCTCAAGAACTGGGTGGTGCCGCGCAGTGTCGCCATGGTCTCATTGGTTGCGTCGAGAATGGGCTTGATCTCGTTATTGAGCAGGTTGATCAGGCTGGCGATTTGAACAATGAGGACCACCAACGCTGCGCCAATGACCAGGGATTCCAGGGCCATAAAGATGATGAAAATATCGCGGATATTTTGGGTGACATCTGCGTTGCGTGTCAATCCAAACACGGCCAGGACGATCAGCGCGATAAAAATGATAGTCGCAATCGAGATGGTAATGGTTAACCCTCGGTTGCGGCGCTCGGTTTCCTTATCCACATCTTGCGCGGTGGGCAGGGCTAAGGGAGTTACAGGTGGGGTATCAGCCATGATTTTATTATAGCATAAGACCCATGACTGAACACAAAATCCTCTTGACTCTGGCTGTGCTCTCTGCTATCATTATCCTACCGACCGTTCGGTAGGGAAGTTGAGCCATGAGCAGAGAAGCCATCCTTGAATCCGCAGCACAGGTAATCCGTCAGAAGGGCTTTCACGGCGCTTCTATGGCTGATATTGCCGAGGTAGTTCAGCTTCAAAAAGCCAGTATCTATCATCATTTCTCCAGCAAACAGGATATTTTGCTGGAGCTTTTGAACAGGGCGCTGGAAATGGTTACCGAACGGATGGAGTTGGTCCTGGCTCAGAAAGTGCCTGCCGATGAAAAATTGCGACTGGCGATGCGTTCATATCTGAAAACGTTGAGCGAGCAGGGCGATCTGGTTTCTGTGCTTTTACTTGAGCATCGTTCCCTTGATCCCGAATACCATTCAAAACATGTTCCGCATCGCGATAAGTTCGAGGATATGTGGCGGGGTTTGATCCAGGAAGGGGTGGATGAACGGGTTTTTTCTGTAGATAACATTCCGCTGGCAGTGCGTGGTTTGATGGGGGTAATGAATTGGACCATCACCTGGTACAAGCCAAGCGGAAAACTGTCTATCGATGAGGTCGCTGACGATTTTGCAAATTTGTTTTTGCACGGTCTTGAAAAATAAAGGAGGAGGCAGATTATGTACGGTTTCACACCCACGGATGAACAAAAGATGTTGATCGATGCAGTTGCGCGCTATGCCAAAAGCGATTTGCGCCCGGCTGCGCATGACGCAGAGGAAGAGAAGAAACTTTCGGCGAAGCTGGTCGCTAAAGGCTGGGAATTGGGTGTTTTGCAAGCTTCCACGCCTGAGACGTATGGCGGCTTTGGCGAGCGTTCGGCAGTAACTGGTGTGCTGGCTGCCGAAGAGCTGGCCTGGGGCGATCTTGCCGGGGCACTGGCCGTGATGACTCCCGGTCTGTTCGTCCTGCCAGTTCTCCTGGCAGGGAGCGACCAACAGAAAGAGACATTTATTCCCCCAGTGATTGAGGCGGATTGGCATCCCTATACGGCGGCCCTGATCGAGCCTTCCTTTGATTTTGATGCGAATGAGCTGAAGACCAGCGCAAAAGCCGAAGGCGATGCGTATATTTTGGATGGCGTGAAAACGTATGTGCCCTTTGCAGCTGAGGCTGAAGCCATGGTGGTTTACGCGGCTGTGGAGGGGGTGACGAAGGGGTTTATCGTCCGCAAAGATTCGGCAGGAGTTCAGGTCTCTGAGCGCATAAAGTTGATGAGCCTGGATGCGCTTCCGTTGTATCAGGTGACGTTGAAAGGCGTGAAAGTTTCCAGCGCCAATATGTTGGCCGGAGATTTTGCGCCGGTGCTGGCTGCCAGCCGGGTGACCAATGCGGCGCTGGCCCTGGGCGTAGCCCGGGCGGCTTTTGAGTATGCGCGTGATTATGCCAAGGAACGGGATGCCTTTGGCGTCAAAATTGCCCAAAAACAGGTGATCGCTTTTATGCTGGCCGAAATGGGAATTGAAATTGAAGCCACTCGTTTGCTGACCTGGGAAGCGGCCTGGAAGCTGGATACGGGTGATGCGGATGCGACCAACGCCGCCTACCTGGCAGCCACCTCGGCGGCCGATATGGCCATGATCGTGACTGATCGGGCGGTCCAGATTTTGGGCGGTCATGGGTATATCCGCGACCATCCTGTGGAAATGTGGATGCGTATCGGGCGTGGTTTTGCCACTTTCACTGGTTTAGCAATTGTGTAGGAGGAGAATATGACCATCGAATTTGAGACCCCAAAACCGGTCGAACAGGCGCGCTTTTTACTGCAAACTGTGGCTGATAATATGATGCGGCCTGTTTCGCGCGAGATGGACGAAAATGAACATGCCATTCCCTATGGGTATATCGAGTTCATGCAGACAGCCATGCGCGCCATGGGCGTGGGTTCGGCGGGTTCGCTGACCACGGGTGACGAGAAAAAAAGCGACGATCCGAATAAACCCAAGCGCGCCTCCATCGCCTACCAGGTGCTGGCCAACCAGTTGGAAATGCTTTCCTGGGGCGATGTGGGCATGTATCTGATCACCCCGGGTGGCGGCCTGGGCGCAGCGGCCGTGCAGGCGGCTGGCTCTCCAGCTCAGCGTGAAAAGTTTTTGGCGCGTTTTAATGGTGAAAAACCGACCT
>CAZHWV010000053.1:6550-21945 GCA_964536185.1 uncultured Anaerolinea sp.
GAAACGTCGACGTTCACCGAGGCACTGAAACAGGAAAAACCGACCTTTGCCGCCATGTGCATGACCGAGGCGCAAGCTGGCTCGGACACTTCCGCCATTCGCACGCGGGCTGTTTTGGACGAAAAGACCAACGAATGGGTTATCACTGGCGAGAAAATATTTGTTACCGCCGGTGAAAAATCTTTCAATGAACATCCCGAATTTGGCAAGGGTTTTCTTGTCGTCTGGGCTTCGATTGACCCCGGCGCGGGACGTTCTGGGATGCGCTCCTTTGTGATTGAGGCCGGAACGCCGGGGGTCAAGGTGACCAAACTCGAATACAAAATGGGCATCCGGGTCAGCGATACTGCCTCCATTGCCCTGGATGGCGTTCGCGTGCCGTTTGATCATATCCTGGGCAGCCCGACGGTTGAAAAAACTACCACCGGTTTCAAGGGCGCCATGGCAACTTTTGATGCCACCCGCCCATTGGTCGCGGCTACCGGAGTGGGCGTGGCGCGGGCGGCGTTGGAGGAAGTCAAGAAAATGCTGGCCGAACAAGGCGTGACCATTCGCTATGGCTTGCCGCGCCAGAAGTTAACCTCCATCGAAAGAGATGTGATTGATATGGAGATCATGGTCAAATCGGCCTGGTTGATGGTTCTCAAAGCTGTCTGGATGGCCGATAATAAACAGCCCAATGCGCTCGAGTCCTCGATGAGCAAGGTCAGATCGGGCGATATCGTCAACCGTGTGACCCAAAAAGCAGTGGAAATTCTGGGGCCGGTCGGCTATAGCCGCGAATTCTTGCTGGAAAAATGGTTCCGGGATGCAAAGATCACCGATATTTATGAAGGTACTGGCCAGATCAACCGCCTGGTTGTGGCCCGCCAGATGCTCGGTTATTCGGGCGCAGAGCTGCGCTAAACAGCGGCGTTGATCAACAAATGTAGAGCGAAATTAATTTCACTCTACACCGTAGCGCCAGACATGGTGGTCTGCCAGGCTAAAACTCCCAGAGAGCCATTTTTTTTGACCCGCTCCAATTCAACTGAAATGAAACGCACCCAAGTCTTAAAACGTTTTGTGTGCTGGGAAATAACCTGAAGGTAGCCTTTTTTCCAAGAAGCAGTATCTCACCGAAGGAGGAGATATGAAGGTTCAAATTCATTCTGCTGTCGTTATTGGCGCGGGGACCATGGGCGCAGCGATAGCGGCGCACCTGGCGAATACGGGCGTGCCGGTTACTTTGCTGGATATTGCGCCCAAAGATGCCCCGGCGGGGAACAAGGAAGCGCGCAATAAAATTGTTAATGAAGGCCTGGAAAAGGCCAAAAAATCTCGCCCGGCCTCTTTTTTCTCTTCGGATCAATTTCCCCTGGTCAAGACCGGCAACCTGGAGGATGATTTTGAGGTGATTGCCCAGGCCGACTGGGTCATCGAGGTGATTGTTGAGAACCTGAAAGTCAAACAGGATTTGATGGCGCGGATCGACGCCATCCGCAAGCCGGGCTCGATCATCTCCAGCAACACCTCTGGCATCCCGCTCAAGGACATTGCCGCCGGCCGCTCGGATGATTTCAAGCAGCATTTTCTGGGCACGCACTTTTTTAACCCGCCGCGCTATCTAAAGCTGCTCGAGATCATTCGCACCGAGGATACCAGGCCGGAAGTGGTGGATTATATTTCCCATTTTGGGGAATATCGCCTGGGCAAAGGCATCGTCTTGTGCAAGGATACGCCCAACTTTATCGGCAACCGCATTGCTTTTGGGACGGGGGCCTTTGCGCTGCACTTTATCCTTAAAAATGGTTATACGGTGGATGAAGTCGATGCAGTTACCGGGCCAACCATGGGCCGCCCCAAGACGGCAACCTTCCGCTTGATCGACCTGGTGGGCATTGATGTCTGGGAGCATGTTGGCAAGAATCTGGCGGCTGGGATTGCCTATGACACTTATGCCATGCCGTACCTTCAGGATGAAAAGGCCAAGGCTCTGATCAAAACCATGCTCGAAAAAGGCTGGATGGGCAATAAGACCAAAGCCGGTTTTTACAAGGAAGTCAAGACGGAAAGTGGCAAAGAATTCTGGTCGTTGAATCTTCAGACCCTGGAACATGAAGCGCCCAAAAAAGTTCGTTTTGAGTCGGTCGGAAAAGTGCGCGAGATTGAGGCGCTTGGCGAGCGCTTGAAGGCCTTGATGCGTGAGACAGATCGCGGCGCCGTGCTGGTCAAAGCGCTGACCCTGCAGGGTTTTCAATATGCCTCGGCTATCCTTCCCGAAGTGGCGGATACGGGCAAACCGGTGGATGATGCCATCCGCTGGGGGTTTGGTCACGACGCCGGACCTTTCGAAATTTGGGATCTGCTGGGTGTGCGCGAAACGGTTGAGCTGATGAAGGCCGAGGG
Source organism: uncultured Anaerolinea sp. (assembly GCA_964536185.1). GTDB lineage: Bacteria > Chloroflexota > Anaerolineae > Anaerolineales > Villigracilaceae > UBA5195. Next base: position 8,939 of record CAZHWV010000053.1, read on the forward strand.
TTTCGCTCCGGCTGGCTGGGTGGATGAGATGCTGGCAAGTGGTATCGAACGCTTCTACCAGCTGGATGGAGATCAAAAAATTGGCGTGTATGATGTTTCCAAGCGCAAATACGTGCCAATTCTACGCCCCCAGGGCCTGTTGCTGCTAAAGGATCAGAAAGTCATCAGCCAGAACGCGGGCGCAACCTTCTATGATATGGGCGACGGTGTGGCTGGTGTTGAATTCCACACCAAGATGAACGCTCTGGATGATGATATATTTAATATCACGATTGAGGCGCTTGATCGAGTAGAAAAAGATTTTGACGGGCTGGTCATTGGCAATGAGGCCGATAATTTCAGCGCCGGCGCGAATCTGTTCATGGTGGTGGTCGGGGCCCAGCAGGCGATGTGGGATACGCTGGATGAGGCCATCCGCAAGCTGCAAGGGTTGAACATGCGCATGCGTTATTGTCCCAAGCCGGTCGTGGTTGCTCCGGCAGGGCTGGCCTTGGGCGGAGGCGCGGAGGTGACCATGCATGCTTCCCGCGTGGTTGCGCATGGTGAGTTGTATATCGGGCTGGTCGAGATGGGCGCCGGCGTCATCCCGGCGGGTGCGGGCACCAAAGAACTCATGCGCCGGGTGGTCAACCCACCCATGCGCACCCAAAATGCCGAGGCCTTGCCTTATCTGCAGCGCGTTTTCGAGCAGATTGGGCTGGCCAAAGTAGCCACCAGCGCGGCGGAAGCCCGCCAGGCCGGGTTCCTTAGCGGGGCTGACCGCATCGTGATGCGCCGCGAGCACCTGCTGGCCGAAGCCAAGAAGGAAGTCCTGCACCTGGCGGCTACGGGTTTCGCGCCGCCAGCGCCTGAGCCAATCTATGCTGCCGGACGGGATGCCCTGGCCGCACTGCGCGTGGGCATTCACATGATGGCCGAGGGAAAGTACATCACCGAGTACGAGAAGGTGATCGCTGGCAAGCTGGCCTACGTGATGACCGGTGGTGAATTGAGCCGCCCCGCCTGGGTAACGGAGCAATACATTCTCGATCTTGAGCGCGAAGCCTTCCTGAGCCTGTGTGGCAATGAAAAGACCCAACAGCGCATGTGGAATTTGCTCCAGACCGGCAAACCCTTACGCAACTGATCTGAAATGCGATTTTCGATTGGGTGATTTGCAATTTCGCGATTGAAAATCACCCGATCCAAAGGAGAATCCTATGAATATTCGTGATGCCGTGATTGTTTCAGCCGCTCGAACGGCTGTTGGAAAATCGAAGCGCGGTGGGCTGGCAACCGTCCGTCCGGATGAGTTGGCCGCCGCTGTCATCGTCGAACTGCTCAAGCGCACGCCGGGCCTTGACCCGGCGGAGGTGGAGGATGTTATCCTGGGCTGCGCTTTCCCCGAAGGCGAGCAAGGACTGAACATGGCGCGCACCGTGGCCCTGCGCGCCGGCTTGCCTTACACCGTGAGCGGCGAGACGATCAACCGCTACTGTTCTTCCGGATCACAGTCGATTGCCCATGCCGCTTTTGCGATCATGACCGGGCAATTGGATATCGCCATTGCCGGCGGCGCAGAGTCGATGAGCATGGTGCCGATGACCGGCTACAAATTTGCTCCCAATGCCCATTTCGCCGCCGAAGACCCGGGAACCTATACCGGTATGGGTCTGACCGCTGAAAATGTAGCCGAAAAATATCAAGTCAGCCGCGCAGACCAGGATGCTTTTGCTTTTGGCTCTCACCAGAAGGCGAATGCGGCGGTGACTTCCGGCTTGTTTGACCCCGAAATTGTGCCGGTGGATGTGGAAGTGGTTGAATTTGCGGCCAGTGGCACGCCGGTAACCCGGAAGTTCACCGTCAAACGCGATGAAGGCCCGCGAGCCGATACGACCATTGAAGCCCTGGGCAAACTTAAACCGGCGTTTAAAGAAGGCGGCTCGGTTACGGCTGGCAACTCGTCGCAAACTTCGGATGGCGCGGCTGGGGTGGTCATTATGTCTGCGGAGCGGGCTGAAAAGCTGAGGCTGAAACCGCTGGCCAGGTTTGTTGCTTTTGCCACCGGCGGAGTCCCGGCGGATTTGATGGGGATCGGCCCGATTGCCGCCATCCCCAAAGCCTTGAAAATTGCCGGCTTGAAACTTGAAGACATCGACCTGTTCGAGCTGAATGAGGCTTTTGCTGTCCAGGCGCTGGCTGTCATGCGCGAACTCAAGATGGATCAGGAAAAAGTCAATGTGAACGGTGGCGCCATCGCTCTCGGTCACCCGCTCGGCTGTACAGGCGCGAAGTTGACGACCCAGTTGCTCTTTGAAATGGCGCGCCGGAAGTCGAAATATGGCATGGTTTCCATGTGTATTGGCGGCGGCATGGGCGCGGCCACCATTTTCGAAAACTTGCAGTAGAATACTTGCTGGAAACTCTCAACTTAAAAATAGGAGAACTTGTATGCCACTGACCATTGCTGATTTGATGTCCAAAATGCCGTCCGCGTTTGTCCCCGAAAAAGCCCAGGGACTGGATGTTGTCCTGCAGTTCAAATTTACCGGCGCCGAACCAGGCGAATGGTATGCTGAGATTAAGGATGGCAAGGTAAATGTTCAACAGGGCGCGCATGCCAACCCGAAGATGACGCTCACGGCTGATTCGGAAGATTACGTCAAACTTTTCACCGGCCAGCTTGACCCTATGCAAGCCTTTATGGGCGGCAAACTTAAATTGACCGGCGATCTAAACCTGGCGATGAAGATGACCCAGTTTTTCAAGATGCGCTGAGTAGAATGGGTTTGGGCTGATATTCAGAAGAGGAAAACATGTCTCATCTATTTGAACCACTCACAATTCGCGGGATCACGCTGCGTAACAGAATTGGCGTTTCTCCCATGTGCATGTACAGCTACAGCGATGGTTTTTTTAATTACTTTTTAGTGATTCACCTGGGCGCTCGAGCTGCCGGTGGCGTTGGGCTGGTCATTGCCGAAGCCACCGCGGTTGAAGCGCGCGGGCGGATCACTGCGCACGATGTTGGTATCTGGTCGGATGCCCATGTTGAACCGCTGGCGCGAATGACCCGCGTGGTCAAAGAAAATGGGGCGGTGGCAGGGATCCAAATCGCCCATGCTGGCCGTAAAGCCAGTTCCCGGCGTCCCTGGGAAAACGGAAAACCGATCCAGCCGGATGAGCCGCTCGGCTGGCAAGGAATCGGCCCGAGTCCGGTTGCCTACAGCGCAGATTATTGCGTTCCTCACGAAATGAGCGTGGGCGAAATCCAGGCTGTGCAAGATGCGTTCTGTGCTGCAACCCGCCGCGCCCTGGCTGCCGGTTTTGAATGGCTTGAACTCCATGCCGCGCATGGTTATCTGCTGCACAGTTTCTATTCGCCGATTTCCAACCAGCGCAGCGATGAATATGGGGGCAGCTTTGAAAACCGCATCCGCTTTCTGATGGAGACCATTCGCGCTATTCGTCCAATCTGGCCCGCACACTTGCCACTTACTGTGCGAATTTCCAGCACCGACTGGGTGGATGGCGGCTGGACCATGGCCGAATCGATTGAGCTGGCCCGCCGCTTGAAGGCCGAAGGTGTCGATCTGATCGATTGTTCCTCCGGCGGAGGCGTCGCCAGTGCCAGTGTTCCAGTTGGCCCCGGCTACCAGGTTCCCTTTTCTGAAGCCATCCGGCATGAGGCGGATATCCTGACCGCGACTGTGGGCCTGATCACCGCCCCCGCCCAGGCGGATGAAATCATTCGCAATGGCCGGGCTGACCTGGTTTTATTAGGCCGTGAGATGCTGCGCGAGCCCTATTGGGCGCTGCATGCGGCCCAGGTTCTCAAGCAGCCCGCGCCCGTCCCTGCGCAATACCTGCGCGCCTTTTAGCGCCCGGTAGCAGAATCAAAAACGGGGCTGTCCTTTTGGACAGCCCCGTTTTTGATTCACTTTTCATTTGGGGTAACTTTTGTCGAGGATGCTTTGAGGTATGCTCACCTTGACAATTAGCTCGGATTCGTCTTTGAATTTAAATCCATAACCCTTTTCATAGATTGTGAAGGAGACGATGTCGCGCAAGAATTTTTTTCCGTCTGACCCGGGTGCTCCATCCGTGTAAAATTTCGTATCGATATTTATTTGAAAGGAAATGCTACTCCCATCTCGAAAAGTGGTGATCACGTTTGCCGTATTAGGGTCACCGGTTGTTTTAACTATTTTTTCTTCATAACGAACTGATAATTTGCGCATCGTGACTTTATCTCCAGTTCTCTTAACCACTCGAGGGGTTTGTCTTTATGGCTGGTATTTCTGCAGCTTTAGAAAATAGCATAGGTAAGCATCCTTTTTTGTGGAGGTTGCTTTCCACAGGACACTTACCTATGATTATCGGTCGGGCAGTTTATTGCCAGATTGCTTGACTAGCCCTTTAGAAATTCATCCAGGGAAGATTTGCTGATCCGGTAGGCGGCGCCAAGCTTTTTCGCCTTCAGGTCTCCGGAGGTAATCGCAGCCATCACATCCTCTTCAGAGACGCGCAAGATGGCGGCCGCTTCGGATGGGGTCATCACGTCGAGCGTTCCACCCGCTGCTGCGCCAGCCGCCTGAGCGGCTTGCTGCTGCTGTTGTATGGGCGGTTGTATGCCACCCTGCAGAGCCTGTCCCATCAGGTTGCCGATGCCTATCCCGGCGCCAATACCAGCCGTCAGGCCAGCGCCGCCGCTCGGGTTATTGGCAGCGTCGCGCATCGCGTCGGCAGCCTGTAGTTGGGTGTAGACATTCATATCGAGCATACCCATGTCGCGCAGTTCCTGGGCGGATTTTTCGGAAGGCTTCAGGTTGCCGATATAGAAGGTTTTTAGAGTCAGACCCAGGGCGGCAAAATCATCCTGCGCCTTTGCGCGCACGCCAGCGCCGAGTTCCTCGGTCAGGCCGATCAGTTCGAGAACACTTTTCTTTGCGCCAGTTTCGCCGAGTAAATCCTGCAGTTTGGAGAGCAAAACGGTGCGTACACGATCTTCGATCTCGGTTGTGCGGAAAATGGCCTGCTTGCCAACAATGTTGGTTACAAACAGCTGCGGATCGCTGACCTGGTAGGAATATGTGCCAAAGCCCTGCAGCAGGGCCACGCCCAGGCCCATCCCCGGGTTGCGCACGATGATCGGTTGGGGTGTGCCCCATTTTTTATTGGCAAATTCTTTTAGCGAGACGAAATAGACTTCGGCGGGGAAAGGTGTGCGGTCATTGAAGGCCTTGCCGATAAAGTCGATCAGCTTGGGGACGTTGGCGGTCACCAGGGTGTGCATGCCTGGGCCAAATACATCCAGCGCCTGGCCGTTGCGGAAGAATACCGCAGCCTGTCCATCACGGACGATTAATTGCGAACCAATGCGGTAATCACCGATGCCACTGTCATCCGGGAAGCGATGGACGATCTCATCCACCATCTCGTTGCGATATTCAATTACATCAAAAATTCTGGCCATGACTCTCTCCTTTTGACCTTGATTTAAATTATTATAGTCTATGCCTGTTTTACTTTCAAGCAGATATACGCTGCAAAATCAAAAAAGTTGTCAGCCTTCAATCAATCTGGTACCGCACGCCTGGCAGAACAAAGCCTCGGAGGTGTGACCTCGGCCACACTTGGGACATTTGCGCGGCAGGTCGTTTGGCAGGGCCGCGCCGCAGGCCGCGCAGGATTCCAGGGCCGGGTCATTGGCTGTTGCGCAGAATTCGCACACTTTTGGGTTTTTCGGCGCATTTCTTTCCCCGGACAGGGCCTGGGTCAGCGCGCAAAGGTCGTTGATCGCGTCCCACACCTGTGGGGAGATGTTTTCCTGGCTCAGTTCCCCGATCACATCCGGCAGCAGGGCCAGCAGCGAAAGCGGGTTGCTGGCTGCCCGTTCAATCAGCTCGCTGGCGTCACCGGCCTTATCCAGCCAGTTCCTATCGCGGCTCATCGTTACCAGCACGCCACCGCTCGTGTCGGTGATGTGGATGGTCACCGGCGTCCCATGTTTTGACCCGATCTGGACCAGCGCGGTTTCTCCCTGGTTTTCAATGTGCGTGTGGTGTTGCCGGTCGTTAAAGCGCGCCGCGAGCTGGTCAGCCAGCGCGGCAGCGCTGATCTCTCCGTGGAACATGCGCTGGGCAGGGTTGGGCATAATGGACTCCTATTCATATTTTAGCCTGATTGCTGCCAAAAGGATACCTGCTCAGCCATGTAAAAATGCACCTGCGTTTGATTTAGCGATATGGCACAATTGTCGCCAGAAAATAGGGAGTGCGTTTTCGATGTTTTTCCCGTATAATGAAATGTGAGTGGGTTTGATCATGATGTGAAGATCGACATTATGGGATGGTTAAAAATGGAACAAACTAAACAAAAACGGCGAATATCTGAAAAACGCACAAATCCGAGGATCGCCTGCAATTTTCCAGCGACCCTGGAAAGTCTGAGGTTTCCGGAATCGGACTGCATTGAGGAAGTCAGGGTGGTCAAGTGGAGTTCCAGCGGGGTATTGGTGCTTGCCGACCAATTTTATCGAAAAAATGCTGAAGTTCGGGTCAAGATTGCGCTTACATCCGGGGCCCTGGAATGGGGCGTATCCAGGCTGGCGGCATACGGAAATGTGGTCAGAAACGAGCTGCATTGTGACGGGACGATTTCTATCGCGATCAAGTTTCAGAAACCTTTGAGTTACTGATCAGCCATCAAAAAAACCAGGGAAGGCGCATGCCTTTCCTGGTTTTTTTGGAATTAATTATGGGGTGCCGATCAAAGCGAGAGCGACTGTGGCGCTGCTTGTCCGGCTCAGGTGGTCTGAGGCGTTCCACTTTTCTTGGGTGAGGGCGGAGGAAAGACCTTCTCAAACTCTTCGCGGGTGATGGTCTCTTTTTCAAGCAGAAGATTGGCCACATCATCCAACTCTTTGCGATACTTTTTAAGGATGGCTTGAGCAGAACGGTAGGCCTCGTCGACAAGTTTGCGGACCTCTGAGTCGATGAGTTGGGCAATCGCTTCGGAATAATCCCGCTGCTCAGAAATTTCCCGACCCAGGAAAATCAACTCTTCCTTTTGGCCGTAAACCATGTTGCCAAGTTTGTCACTCATCCCCAGGCGGGTAACCATGGTTCGCGCGATGCGTGTAACCTGTTCGATATCATTGGAGGCGCCCGAGGTGATATCGTCAAACACTTCTGCTTCAGCGGCACGGCCGCCCAGGGCATAGGTCAGATTGGCCAGGAATTTCTTGCGCGACATCAGCACGCGATCTTCTTCAGGGCGGAACCAGGTCACACCACCGGCCTGCCCACGGCCAACAATGGTTACTTTTTGAACCGGGTCAGCTTCGACGATGGCATTGCCGACCACGGCATGTCCGGCCTCGTGATAGGCAATGATACGCTTCTCTTCTTCGCTGATCAGGCGGGATTTGCGTTCCGGGCCCATGACAACCCGCTCGATGGCTTCTTCCATTTCAGATTGGCCAATGCTTTTCAAGTTACGGCGAGCAGCCAGGATGGCAGCTTCATTGACCAGGTTTTCAAGGTCAGCGCCAACAAAACCAGGTGTGCCGCGGGCAACCGATGAAAGGTCAAGATCAGGATCCAGCGGCTTGCCCTTGGAATGTACCTTTAAAATGGCCTCGCGTCCGCGCATATCCGGGCGATCAAGCGTCACGCGGCGGTCAAAGCGACCGGGGCGCATCAAGGCAGGGTCAAGAATATCCGGGCGGTTGGTGGCTGCCATGACGATCACATTTGTATCGGTATCGAAGCCGTCCATTTCAACCAACATTTGATTGAGGGTCTGCTCGCGTTCATCATGTGAACCGCCCAGACCGGCGCCGCGCTGGCGACCAACAGCGTCGATTTCATCGACAAATATGATACAAGGTGAATGGCGCTTGGCTTGTTCAAATAGGTCACGCACACGACTGGCGCCGACACCCACAAACATCTCCACAAATTCTGAACCGGAGATCGAAAAGAAGGGTACCCCGGCTTCGCCGGAGACGGCCTTGGCTAATAAGGTTTTGCCCGTTCCGGGAGGTCCTACCAATAAAACGCCCTTGGGGATACGCGCGCCTAATTGGATGAATTTCTGGGGTTCACGCAGAAATTCAACCACTTCCTTGAGCTCTTCCTTTGATTCATCTGCGCCAGCAACATCATCAAAAGTTACCGTTGGATGTTCACCGCTGAACATGCGCGCCCGGCTTTTGCCAAACGACATGGCTTGATTGTTTGAACCCTGCGCCTGGCGGAAAATCCACCAGAACAAGCCAAACATCAGAATGAAGGGGAATACATAACCAACAACACTCAAGATTGACAACCAGGAACTCGGCGGCTGAATTTCCACCTTGACTTTATCGGGTGTCAGTTGTTCATTGGTAACACCCAACTGGAGCAACTGCTCCACTAACGAAACACCATCTTCCTTCTGGGCTGTTTTTTCAATATCAGCCTGCGCGTTGCCAGGGTAAATAATGCGCACACGGTTATCCGACTCTGCGACAATCCGTTTGACTTTACCCTGTTGGATATCGGAAGCAACCTGGTTGATGGTGAGTGTATCGTCTACGTTTGGCTGCTGCTTGATCTGGAAAAACACCATCGCAACTATGGCGACGAACAGCAAAGCGTAGATTATCAATGACTGATTACGGGAATTATTCACAAAAGACCTCCTCTTCAGGCCACTTCGATTATATACCAATCAAACGGTGTTCGTTTCACCTGAAGAATAACTTATATGATTTTCTAATAAATTTATGCCAAAAATTATCAAAAAAACCAAAATTTAGCGCTATTCAAGCACCAGGGATACCGGGCAATGGTCCGAGCCCTGGACATCCTCATGGATGATTACATCGCGGACGCGTGGAACGAGCTTTTCAGAAATTAGAAAATAATCGATTCTCCAACCTATATTGCGCGGTCGCGCCATCAGACGGTAAGTCCACCAGGTGTACTGGACTCGCTCTGGATATAAGCGCCGGTAAATATCGACAAAACCATGCTGCAGATATTGATCCACCCAGGCGCGTTCTTCGGGCATGAAGCCGGATGTATTCGCGTTTTCATTTGGATTGCGCAGATCGATGGGCAAATGGGCCGTGTTGAAGTCGCCGGTGATAATGATATTTTCGCCGCTTTCGAGCAGCTCGGTGCATATTTTCAGCAGGCGGGCGTAAAAATCGAGCTTGTATTCCAGGCGCTCGTGGCCACGCTGACCGTTTGGGAAATAGATGTTATAGAGCAAGAAGTCCGGGTGGCGGGTACGAATAACTCGTCCCTCCAGATCAAAGCGCTCTTCAGCCAGCCCACAGGTGACCTCCAGCGGATCGGTCTTGAAAAAAGTGGCTACTCCGCTGTATCCAGGCCGTTCGGCAGGGTTCCAGGCGACTCGATAGCCGGGGAAATCTTGTTGATCGGCGGTTAACTGCTGTTGTTTGGCTTTGATCTCTTGCAGGCAGAGGATGTCAGGCGATTCGGCCAACATCCATTCTTTCAAACCTTTGCCAAGTACAGCGCGGATACCATTCACATTCCAGGTGGTTATTCTCATAATAATGGGTTGTTCGGTCACTTGTGGTAAACTTAACTACCTTCCAAAGTCATTAAGGATTTCGCATCATGCCCGATAAACCGAAACATATTCTATGTATTGAAGATGAACCGGATATGATCGAGTTACTGCAGATTATTTTGCGGCGTAAGGGGTTCAAAGTCAGCGGAGCAATGAGTGGCGCAGAAGGGTTACGCAAGGTTAACGAATTGATGCCCGACCTGGTGCTGCTCGACCTGATGATGGGCGATATGGGCGGGTGGGAAGTATACCAGCAAATGAGAGCCGAAGATAAAACGAAAAAAATTCCAGTGATTATTGTCACCGCCAAGGCGCAAAGTATTGATAAGGTTCTGGGATTGCACATTGCCAAGGTGGATGATTACATCACCAAGCCCTTCAGCCCTACTGATTTACTCGACAGTGTCAATAAAGTTCTCGCCAAACATGAAAACGCTTGAAGAACCTGTTGGGCGGCATAAGCCGCCCTCTTTATTATGGCCATAAATAAACGACTTACCCTTATCCGCAACCTGACCAACCCGGCCATAACCCCAGTGCTAGCCCGCTGGTGCCAGTCCTTCTATTTGCGTCTGCGCGGGTTTACTTTCCGTTATAGTCTTGAAAATGATGAGGGCCTGGTGCTCGTCGAAGGTCGCGATAGCCGGCTGGATACCGCCATCCACATGTTTTTCGTCTGGACAGATCTGTCCATTGCCTGGGTGAATTCAGAGAATGAAGTGGTGACCACCGTTCTTGCAAAAGCCTGGCGGCCCCTGTATGCCCCCACCAGACCTGCCCGTTATGTCATCGAATTCCACCCCAAGCGCCACGGCGATTTCAAACCCGGAGATCGAATTTCTTTTGACCATCAATAAATATTTTTTATTTGTGTGTATCTTGCTCTGCTTTCTGCTGCCAGCCAGACCGGCGCAAGCGCAGACTTCCACGCCGCCCGCAGGCCCGGTCTATCTCGTCCAGCCAGGTGACAGTCTTTCGAGCATTGCCAGCCGCTTTGGAGTCACCTTGGACGACTTGATGGCAGCTAACAGCATTACTGACCCCAACAATATTTCGGCTGGGGCGCCTGTGATCATTCCGGGTATGCAGGGGATTAGCGGTGTTTTGGTTACCGAACTTATCGGTTACGGGGATACCTTGAGAAGCCTCAGCCGCCGCAACCAGGTTACTGAGAGTTTTTTACGCAAATTGAATCATATTACGAGCCCATCCGAACTGTATGCCGGGGTTCCGCTGGTGCTGCCTCAAAAGGAGAACTTCACCCCGCTTTCCCGCCGGATAGCGCTTAGAAAAAACGAAAGCCTGCTGGAAGCCGCAGTGCGCGAAAACAGCGACCCATGGACCATTGCGCAGGTAAATGGCCTGAGCGGCACCTGGGACGGTTTGCCGGAGGATGTTCTTTACAACCCGAGCGGCAGCGCCGAGTCCGGTGAACCAAGCGGTTTGCCCTCATCCTTTGTGAAAGCAAGCGTGACGCCGTTGCCGATGACTCAAGGCGGCACGATCGCGATCATTGTCCAGACTCAGCCAGGGGTAACCCTGGGCGGCAGCCTGGTAGACATGCCTCTGCATTTCTTCGCGATGCAGGATGGCAGCTTTGTCGCCTTGCAAGGCGTTCACGCCATGCTCGAGCCAGGACCATATCCGTTGAAATTGGAAGCTAACCTGCCAGATGGCACGCAACAAAGCTTCGAGCAGATGGTTGTGATCCAATCGGGGTTTTACCCCAACGATCCACTGCTGCTGGTCGAACCTGAAACGATTGATCCGGCAGTGACCGCCCCCGAGATTGAACAGCTTAGCAGCCTGACCTCCCCGGCGACGAATACCCGTTATTGGGATGGGCAGTTTCAATCGCCTGCGTATTTCAATGATTGTTTCACCTCACGCTATGGTAACCGCCGCACGTATATTGGCGCAGGCACCGAGGAAAAAATCGATTCCTTCCACAGTGGGTTGGATTTCTGCGGAGGGGTTGGCGTGCCGATTAGCGCCCCAGCGGCTGGGGTGGTGGTCTTCGCCGGTCCGTTGACTGTCCGTGGGAATGCAACCATCATCGACCATGGCTGGGGAGTGTACAGCGGAATCTGGCACCAATCAGAAATTAAAGTGCAGGTTGGGCAAACGGTAAAAAAAGGGGACGAGATCGGTCTGGTGGGTGGCACTGGCCGGGTTACCGGAGCGCACCTGCATTGGGAAATTTGGGTTAATGGTATTCAGGTAAACCCGATGGATTGGTTGAATAATAATTACCCGTAACAGGTTGCGGGGCAATACCCTCATAATTATCAGCGACATATTTCTGGTGAGGAACGATATGAACGAACTGATCACTTTTCTTAAACAAGGCGACGTTTTTTACCAATTTACCCAGACACAGCTTGAACTGGTTGCCAACCTATGCCAGGATAAGAGCTTTGCCGCTGGAGAAACAATTTTCGAAGAAAATAGCAATAGCAAGGAACTTTATATCATTGCCCAGGGAGAGGTCGAAATCCTGATCGATCCGGGCATGATCGGCTCGAAAGCCAAAGGCGAAAAAATCAGTATCGCCACTTTGCGCCGGGGTCAATCCTTTGGCGAAGTGGCTCTGGTAGATGAGGGCTTGCGCTCGGCGACAGCGCGTGTAAAAGACAAGCAGGCGCGTCTGCTGCTGGTGCCCCGGGAAAAATTGATTATGTTGTGCGAGGCTTACCCGCAGTTAGGCTATCGCTTGATGTATAACCTGGCTGCGGACCTGGCGATGAAGATCCGCAATACTGATTTAAGTATTCGTGAAAAGGTATTATACGGGGAGAATAAGACAGGAAAAAACCTGATCAATACCCACATAATCGTGTGACAAAACTCCATTTCATGGGTTTATTGAAACTGATGACCCAATCTGAGGAAACATACAATAAAAGTCGATTATTGCTGTCGATTATTGCTTGACCTTTTCGGGAAGAACCTGTAAAATTTTTTCAGCTTGCTTCAGGTAAGTAATGCTTGGAATCTTTGGTCAGTTCCAACCAATTTACTCGTGCAGCGAGTAAGCCAATCCGCACCATATTCTATGTAAGGAGGAAGAAGAATGTCTAGACGTTTGTTCGTTGTTCTATCACTGTTTGTAGTTGCCAGCATGATGCTGACTGCCTGCGGTGGCGCTGCTGCGCCAGCTAAGGAAATCAAGATCGCCATCCTGGCGCCTTTGAGCGGGGCTGTTCCTACCTTTGGTGTTTCCACACGTGACGGCGCTTTGCTCGCTATCGAAGAATGGAATGCCAAGGGCGGCGTACTCGGGATGAAAATTGTCCCAGTTATCGCAGATAGCCAGTGCGCAGCTGATCCGGCGGTGAACGCCGCCAACAAAGTCATTGACCAGGACAAAGTTGGCTACATCATCGGCGAAGTATGCTCCAGCGCCTCGATTCCGCTATCCGAAGTTGCTAACGCTA
>CAZHWV010000053.1:21955-26143 GCA_964536185.1 uncultured Anaerolinea sp.
ATGTAGTTCAGATCAGCCCCACTTCAACCAATCTGAACGTGACCATCGATGCGAATGGCGTTGTCAAGCCCTATACTTTCCGCGCTTGCTTCATCGATTCCTTCCAGGGAACAGTTGGCGCCAAGTTCGCCCTCTCCACCCTGAACGCCAAGAAAGCCTTCATTATGTTTGACCAGGGCAATGACTATGTTCGTGGCCTGGCTGAAGCCTTCGAAGCTGCTTTCACTGCGGGCGGCGGTACAATCGTTGGTAAGGAATCCTACACCAAGGCGGATACGGACTTCGCCGCTATTTTAGCCAAGGTCTCCGAAGCCAAACCCGATATTATTTATTTACCTGACTATTACAACATTGTCAACCTGGTTGCTGCTCAGGCCAAGGAAAAAGGCATTGTCGCTCCCTTCATGGGTGGTGATGGCTGGGATTCCGCCGATCTGGATCGCAAGGCTGCTGAAGGTGGTTATTTTACCAATCACTACTCCGAACAGGACACTCGCCCGATCGTGCAAGACTGGCTGAAGACCTATGGTGGCAAATACAAGGATGCTAGTAACGTAGCGATCGTTCCCGACGCGCTGGCCACCCTGTCCTATGATGCAACCAACCTGATGCTTGCAGCCATCCAAAAAGCCGGCGTCGATGACCCGTCCAAGGTTAAAGATGCTATGGCCGCTTTGGAGTGGGGAGGCGTCTCGGGCAAGATCACTTTTGATGCGAATCACAACCCGATCAAGGCCGCTGTTGTTTTGCAGGTCAAAGATGGGAAGATCGTTTACGTGGCGACTGTCGCCCCGTAATATGTGCTAATTAACATTGAAAGGGGGTGGCCTTTAGCCGCCCCCTTTCAACAGGTTACAAAATAACACCATCTTTTCTCCGCTCGGAGTGCCAAATGGATAGAACAATAACTACCCCTCCACGAATTTCGCTATATCAACGAATGATCAAAGGTCGCTGGATTGGAAATGGCTTTTTATTTGCCATCGGCCTGTTCGCGGTGGTCGGAATCGGAATCAAAGCTCTCCAATCCCCTCCATTGTTTATCAATCAGATTGTCAATGGTTTACAGCTCGGCTTCGTTTATGCCCTGATTGCGCTGGGTTACACGATGGTTTACGGTATTGTCCGGCTGATCAACTTTGCACACGGCGATGTATTCATGGTTGGGGCATTTATCAGCTACTATGCCATCAGCGGTTTTCAGTTGCATCTGTGGCCGCTGGCGGTCATCCCCAACCTGGCCCCCATCCTGGTACTGGTCATTGGAACCATCACTGTAATTATGCTTTCCATGGCATCCTGCGCTCTATTGGCCGTGACAATCGAGAGATTTGCATACAAGCCGCTGCGGGATGCGCCACGAATTTCCGTTCTGATCACTGCGATTGGGGTATCGTTCTTCCTGGAGTATTTCGGCGCGCTGCCCTTTGTGTTTACACCGAACTTCATCACGTACAAACGCCCGTTCCCGATCGAAACCTGGTATATCCAGGGCGGTATCCATAAATTAACCGCTGGAGTTGCTCCACCGGATGGAAGCATCTTATTCTCGAATATTCTCATCATCATCGTGCTCACATCGCTTTTCTTGCTAGCGTTGCTGCAATTCATCGTCCGTAATACCAAGGTTGGAAAAGCCATGCGCGCGGTATCCTACGATAAACCAACCGCCCGCCTGATGGGTATCAATGTAGATGGTATCATTTCTATTACCTTTGCGATTGGCGCGGCATTGGCCGGCGCTGCAGGTATTCTCTATGCGACTGCTTATCCGCAAGTTGTCTTTTGGATGGGGATTACGCCGGGCTTAAAGGCTTTCGTGGCAGCAGTCCTCGGCGGGATTGGCAGTATCCCCGGAGCTCTGGTCGGCGCATTAATCATGGGCCAGGCCGAAGTGCTGAGTGCCAGTTACATCTCCACGCCGATGCGCGACGCGATCTCCTTTTCGATCTTGATCCTGGTGCTGTTGGTTCGCCCGACTGGTATATTCGGCGAACCTGAGCGTGAGAAAGCCTAAGCGGGAGATTGATGATGAATTTTATTAAATCCCACCGCAGTACAGTCGGATTCCTGACTCTAGCTGTTTTGTTTATAGCCATTGTTCAAGTGCTTCTATCCCTGGGTATTTTGAACAATTTTTGGAACACCCTGCTCCGTTTTGGGGCTGTAATGGCAATCGTAAGCCTGGGTTTGAATCTGATTTATGGGTTCAACGGGCAATTTTCTCTCGGTCAATGGGGTTTTTACGCCATCGGGGCGTATGCCGCAGCGGATATCACTTATCGTTGGAGCCAATTAAAAAGCGCCTCCGGTCTGGTGATTCTGTTTCTGGTCGTTTTGCTGGTCGGGCTCAGCTTTTGGGGTGTGGCCAAACTGCTTTCCCGTCTTCGGGGTATAGATCCACTCTCAGGCTTCACCATCTATCTGGTTGGCGTAATTGCAGCAGGATATATTGCGGTGAAAGTCGGCCAAGTCTTGATCGAACCCGTTACGGTTCTTTTGTCAGCGCTCCCGGCAGCTTTTGCCATGCAATTGATCTTCTTTCTGGCAGTTATCCTGGGAGGCATGATCGCTGCTGAGGTAAGCTACATATTCGGATGGCCAGTCCTGACCCTGGGTTCCGACTATTTCGGCATCGCCACCCTGGGTTTTACCATCATCATCAAAGTGCTCCTGGATAACTCCGATACCCTTTTTGGGTTCACGGAAATGAAAGGCGCGCGCGGCATGGTCGGCATTCCGGGTGTCACCTCATGGCTATGGGTTTCAATTTTCCTTTTGGTCGTGGTTGTCATCACGCGCAATTTGCTGCATTCCAGCAATGGGCGAGCGCTTATCTCGGTCCGCGAGGATGAAATCGCTGGCAAGGCCATGGGCATTAATGTTGCTCAGCAAAAAATCCTGGCCTTCGTCTTGGGCAGTTTTTTGGCCGGGATAGCTGGAGGACTGTACGCTCACATCAATGGTTTCTTGCATCCCGATACCTTCAACTTTATTAAATCCTTTGATCCGATGATCATCATTGTGTTTGGCGGTCTGGGCAGTGTGACCGGCACCGTATTTGCTGCTTTTGCCTGGGCTTTGGTGCTGGAAGGCTTCTTGCGCTTGTGGCTGCCACAAGGGTTCGAAACCTGGCGATTTGTGGTCTACCCTATCCTGCTCCTGATCATGATGTTATTACGGCCAAAAGGTTTGTTCGGTGGTTTTGAAGTGCCGTTCCTGAAGCAGACACTCCCACTGCTGAAGAAATTGACAAAATCTAAAGATGAGAATCCCCCGACATCCAGTCGCGAAGCGGTAGTTCCTCCCGAGGATAAGTGATGATAGCAAATACTGTTCCCCCTACTCCTCTGCTTCAGGTCGTCGGACTTAATAAGAATTTCGGCGGATTGCGAGCAGTCAAAGATATAAATCTCACAATTCAAAAAGGTGAATTGGCTGGTTTGATTGGGCCTAACGGCGCTGGAAAAACAACAGCTTTCAACCTGATAACCGGTATTTACGTTGCTACGAGCGGATCGATTACCTTCGATTCGACTGATCTGGTCGGGTTACCACCCTTCGATATCACCCACCTGGGGATAGCGCGCACGTTTCAAAACATCCGACTTTTCCCAAGCATGACTGTGTTGGATAACGTGCGGGTTGCCTATCATGCCCATGCCGGTTATGGCCTTGCCGACGCTATTCTGCGTACGCCTCGCTTCTTCCAGAAAGAGAAAGAACTGACGGAACAAGCCCAGGAATTTCTGGGGGTTTTTAACTTGCAAGACCGTCAGGGAGAAATTGCCAGGAATCTTCCGTATGGTGAACAGCGCCGCCTGGAAATTGCGCGCGCACTGGCAGCCAATCCGAAATTGCTCTTACTCGACGAACCAGCCGCAGGCATGAATTCTAAGGAAATCATATCCCTGATGGAACTAATCCACTTTATCCGGGATAAGTTCCATCTGACCATTCTGCTCATCGAGCACCAGATGCGGGTTGTGATGGGTGTATGCGAACGAATCACTGTAATGGATTTTGGTGAAGTAATCGCCCGTGGCACTCCTGAAGAAATTCAAGCTGATCCGAAAGTGGTCGAAGCCTATCTTGGCCGTGGCGCCGCAGCCCTGGCCCAAAAACTAAGTGAGAAGCGCAGCCATGTTGATTGAAGTTAAAGACCTCAATGTTTACTACGGCGCGATT
>CAZHWV010000054.1:0-26033 GCA_964536185.1 uncultured Anaerolinea sp.
CGTGCCATCCTACTTCGTTCCCGCACCGGAGCGAGGAAACGGGTATTTTCCCCGGATGATTTCATCTGCGCTAGATATTCGGGGAATGGGCCCCACATCCGGACTTCATGTCCGTTGGCGCAAAGCGTCATGGCTAAAGCTGTTCCCCAGGCGCCGTCGCTTAATACTGTAATTTTCATTTGAAACTTTCTCTCTATTTTTTATCCGCTTTTTTATCGAAACGGTGTTCCGTTCTGTTAATCAGCCGTTTGATGTTGCTGGTGTGTTTCAGGATTGCCAGCAGCGCCAGAATGGATGAGTTCAGTATTCTGCGTCCGATTACATCGGCAACTGGCGCTTTATAGCGTAGTGAAATACCAGCCTCGCCACGAGTCAAACCTTTGCTGAGCGGGATATATTCAGTCGGAGCATCGGTTATTTCCACCCAGCCAGAATAATTCAGGCGGTATTCGACTCCTTGTGCCCCTTTCACCCATTTGGCAGCACGGTTGCCAGAATCGATGCCCCAAAAATAAGTTTGGCCGTTGGCATCCACTTTCCAGGCTTTATCATCCAGTACAGAAAGGGTCGAACCATCGGGCTGGCGGACAAGCTTGAAAAGCTGACCATTTTCCACATCCCATTGTACCAAAGCCCCGCTTGGCTCAATTGCCCACCACTGCTGCGATTGTTTAACTAGACCTTGTTGGGTGACTGTTTCAGTAAGTGGCAGCCCGATCTCGGGAGTGGCTTGCCAATCGGAACCAAACAGCCACGAAATATAACGGATGACAACTGGGCGAGTAAGCCCGAGCTGTTTTGCCATCGAGAGTTCTTGTTCGGGCGTGGCATACGCTCCGAGGATGTTGCGGGCAACATTTCCAGGAGCAATTTCCACGATGGCAAACACTAGGATAGAAACGATGACCATTGTCAATAGCATGGTCAATAAACGCCGGACTATATATCTTGCCATTGTTTTTCCTTCGTTCGGCTAATCCAGGAAAGGTGAGGCTTCGAAGGTGTAACGTACTTCTTTTCACAATAAGGTGCGTTACACTTTCTGATAAGCGGATGCAGTTAGTTTTGCTGATTGATCCATGCTTGTTCGCGTTCAACGATTGCATGAATGGCTTGTTGTATATCAGCTGGCAAAGGTTCAGTCTTATGTTTGGCTACAATATCGTCAACCATTTTTGCAGCGCGAGCTTCCATGGTTAGACCCCCACGTTTTTGCCATACCGAGTAAGGATTTTTATCAATCAGTTTTGAATAATATGGTTCTTTGAAATGCCGCACTGTGTGTTCGTGTCCAAGATAAGAGCCAGTCGGGCCGAGTTCTTCGATTACATCGAGCGCCAGCGTTTCATCGTTAACAACTACGCCAGCAGTTGTGGCGCGTAAGAATCCCAGAATTTCATTGCAGATAGCGATTAGCTGTAGGCTGCCTTGCAATCCCGAGTCCATAAAGCCCACATCGTGGACAATGTTGGCTCCGTTTAGTAGGGAAGTCATCAGGCTAAGGGTTGCTTCAAACCCTGACTGTTGGTCGAGTACTTTTGAGTCGGTCGATCCGCCCAAACCGAACACGGGCAGATCATAATATTTCCCCATTGAAGTGGGTACGCCTTGCTCATCTGCAAGAACGTAATTCCCCACCATGGTTTGCAAGTTATATGGGCCGCCATTCCAGCCCGGAACGGCAATCGGTGCACCTGGGCGCACCAGCTGAGAGAGAACAACCCCCAGCAGGATGCCTGCATTCATCGATGACATGCAGCCTGCTGTTGTGGCCGGGGAATTGACGCCACCAGCGTTGAGCGGGATGTATAGCAGTGGCAGGCCTTTTTCTGCCAGGAACATGCATTTTTGCAATGCTTCGGCGTTGGCAATTAATCCGGAAGTGACATTGATGTAACAGGTGGCAAAGGGCTTTCTCTGGAAGGCTTCTGCTCCTCCCGCAACCACTTCGCACATTTCTATGGCCGCCTTACAGCCTTCGAAATCGGGCGTTACAAAAACGATTGGCTTGGTGGTGGTGTTGAGCATGACCTCCATCTGGTAGCGGTCATACACGCGCTGATCTACGTCCTCAGGCAGGAAAGCTGACATGACGAAATCAATCTCAGGCAGCGCATCCATCAAGGTGGAGGCTTCCTTGACATCGCTCAGTACGGGCCGGCGGCGCTCACCCGTGCGGTGGTCAAGGATGTTAAGACAATCTGAACCACCGCCGTAATAGGTATTGTATTTGCCCGCGCGCATGGCAACCTGGCCCTTGCGGTTGTAAAGCGTGATACTTTTTGGAGCCGTCGCCAAAGCCCGGGCTACCATGTATTCGGGGATGCGCACGCGTAAGCCATCGGCTTGCGCCCCGCCTTTGACCAGAATATCCAGCGCTTTTGGATCGTGGACATCAACGCCGATGCGCGCGAGAATTTCCAGGCTGGCCATGTGGATTTTTTCGCATTCCTGTGGCCCAAGGCGGGAGTAGTGGGCGCTGGTCATGCTGGTACCGTGAGTTTGGATCATCGTCTTGCCTCTTTAGTTTGTGGTATTGGAATACTGGTAGATTGGTGCTTCGAAAAATATTTATTTCCACGCTGCGCTCTTCACGATATTCAGCCATGAGCGCAGCGTGGAAGTTATTTGGTTTTGTCGGAATTATCTCGGGCGAAGATCAAGCCTGTCTTGGTAAAGATAGGCTAGGCTTCTTTCCAGGTCTCGTAGAAGATGGCGTATTCGTCAGGAGTCGGCTCAACATTGTGAACCTTCTTGGTATAGATCTTCCAGACGCTCATGAAGAAGGGCAGGCAAATCGAGCCACGTTCCTTCTGGATTACTTCCAGCTTGCCGACCAGTTCCTTGCGCTTGGTCACGTCCAGGGTGCCGACGGCCTGAGTAAGAATATCGCTGAATTCCTGGTCCACCCAGCCGGATTCATTCCAGGCGCCGGGTTGGCCCTTCTCGTCAGCGGTGTAGGCGACCGCCAGGGTCATAGGTGCCAGGGTGCGGTGGGACCACCAGGTGATGCCCATATTGAATTTTGTCCAGCCTTCCCAGTACTGTGAAGCAGGCATGGGTTTGAGGGTGATCTCGAAACCACCGGCTGCGGCGTCTTCTTTGAGCGCCTGGGCATAAGCCATGGATTCGGGCCAATCGCTGGCTACGGTCAACTCTACCTTGACCGGTTCAGTCAAACCAGCGGCCTTGATCAGTTCTTTGGATTTGGCGGTATCAAAGGGGTAGGGGGCGATATCGACGAATTCAGGGTTGGCCTGGCCGACATGACTGTCATTGCCGATGGTGCCCTGGCCCTGGAGCGCCAGCGCGAGGATCTTTTCGCGATTATGGCAGTGTTTGAGCGCCTGGCGTACTTCGTTCTTGGTCCAGGGTTCCTGATCAACGCGCAGGCGCAGGACACGGGTAGCCGTGGTGGGGGTGGCAACTACGGTTGTATTGGCATCGTCTTTGAGCGCTTCCCAAATGGAGACGTTGGGTTCAATGATGGTGTCGACCTGCCCGCTCTGGTAGGCGGAAAGATCAGCAGAGCGGTCTTCGCCCAACTGAACCATGACGATCTCATCCAGGTAAGGCAGGGGCTTGCCATCTTCGCCGTTGCGCCAGTAATCGGTGCGCGCCTTGAGGCGGCAGCGTTCGCCGACAACATATTCTTCCATCGTAAAAGCGCCGGTGCCGATGGGTTCCTTGGTCAGATCGCCGCCAAAGGTGGCCGGGACGATACCAGCCGCATACTGGGCCAGGTGTTCTGGGATGAAGATAGAAGCGCTTTTCAGTCGCAGGGTGATGGTATAGTCATCCGTTTTTTCCACACCGGTTAAATCCATGTAGCTCATTGCGCCATACATGGAAGATTTCACCGATTCGGTCAGCCACTGCTTGAAGTTGAACATGACATCATCAGCATTAAGTTCTTTGCCATTGTTGAACTTGACGCCTTTGCGGATGTTGAGTGTCCAGGTCTTCAAATCGTCACTGGCCTTCCAGCTTTCCAGCAGGTAGGGATGGGTGATGCCTTGTGGATCGGTATGGGTCAAATATTCGATGACATGTCGCCATGCATGCGAGGCGCTGACCAGGGAGAAGGTGGCCGGGTTGTCAACGCGTTCGACACGGGTGGCGCAAGTGAGCGTCCCACCGCGTGTGATCGAGCCAGCAGCGGGGGCTTCGGTGGCGGCGGGCACATCCGTAGCAGCAGCAGCGGGCACAGCCGTAGCAGCCGGCGCAACAGGGGCGGCGGTGGGAGCTTCGGTCGGGGCAGCGCAAGAGGCCAGGAATTTGGCGGCTGTCAGAGACATGCCAACCAGGGTGGAAAATTTCAAGAAATCGCGACGGGTGATGCTTCCGTTGCGAAGTTGTTCACTGGCTTCTTTCACCAGCGGGTGGATCTTGTTTTCTTCCATGTGATTACTCTCCTCGAAAAGAATTAAATTAAAATTGGGCAGATTTATCTTGGTAGATTAGGATATTGGCAATATTGAATTAATTTGCAAGGATGCGCGCCGAGTGTTTCATCTTATTTGGTTTGAAATCTGGGCACCTCCAATCATGATTGTCTTGATTGCCAGGATTAACTCGTTTGGCAAGCGCGCGCCAGCTGATAAAACAACGGATGGAACTGCTGATGGAACTACCGCTTTGCGCGCTTCGCGAAATTTTGGTATTAAGACGATGTGACGCAGCCAATACTATAATATTAGCATCTAATATATCAGAAGTCAACAAATTGGTACAACAGAAATATTAGAACTTGTAAACTGATACATCATGTGGTAATATTTTTATAAGACAGGAGCCGCTATGTTCTCAACATGGGAGGAAGACCAAACTTCCAAAAACGTAATCTACGTCGAATTGCGGCGCTCAATTATTATGCGCCATCTCGATCCGGGCGAGCGTTTTGATGTTGAGGCTCTTGCGCAGCAATATAAAACAAGTGTGACACCGGTCAGGGATGCTTTGCAAATGTTGAGCCAGGACGGCCTGGTCAATATTAAGCCACGTTCAGGCTATTTTGTGGCGCGGACCACACTGAAACAACTTCGCGACCTGCTCGATCTTCGTCATATTCTCGAAGTGGCGGCGGTTGAACGCGCAGCGGTCAAGATCACCCGTGAACAGATCGCCGATTTGCGCGCTGTTCACGCCGGATATACCGGTGATGATGATGAATCTTATGACCGTTACACGGATGAAAATCGTAAATTTCATTATTGTCTGGCGAAAGCATCTGGAAATCATGAATTAACCCAACTGATGGGACGCCTGCATGATCGCCTGGCTCCCTTCATGGTGATGCGTCATGGCGGCCGCACCCAGGTCGCCACGCATAACCGGATCATCGATGCGCTCGAGGCTCATGATCTGGATGCCGCCCGCGAAGCATTGGTGGATGATATTGAGCGTTCCCACGAGTCGATCCTCGATAAGGTACTGCAAGAAGAGGCCGAATCCTGGCACGTTGGATGACATGGGAGACGGGCAATCAGTAACATTATTTCATACCATTTCAAAAGGAAACGCTATGGACCTAAAAGAGATTTACCAGAACGTAGTTGACGGACAGGCTGCGGATGTCGAAGCAGGTGTTAAGGCAGCCCTGGCTGCGGGTCTGCCCGCAGACGATATTTTGAACAAGGCGCTGATCGCTGCCATGTCTGAAGTTGGCCAGCGTTATGAAGAAGGCGACTTGTTTGTGCCTGAGATGTTGATTGCAGCTCGCGCCATGCAGGCCGGCTTACGCATTTTGAAGCCGGAGTTGGCCAAGACGAATGTCAAAGCCGCCGGCAAGGTTGCCATTGGCACGGTTAAAGGCGACTTGCACGACATTGGCAAGAACCTGGTGGCAATGATGCTGGAAGGCGCCGGTTATGATGTCCTTGATCTGGGCGTGGATGTCGCTCCCGATGCCTTTGTCAAGGCAGCTCAAGGTGGAGTACAATTAATTGGCATGTCTGCCCTGCTTACCACCACGATGAGCAGCATGGAAACCACCGTTCAGGCGCTAAAAAACGCTGGCTTGCGCGATCAGGTGAAGATATTTATTGGCGGCGCTCCTGTCACCCAGGATTATGCGGATAAAATCGGCGCGGATGGCTTTGCTGCAGATGCATCCAGCGCCACACGCGTCGCCCGTCAATTGCTTGGCGCATAAGTATTTGGTAGTGGCAGGCTTTATTTCTGCCGAGAAATTCGGTTTTCCTACCTGATTGGGCCAGTTGCGCGCCGTTGGTACCCACCGGCTTGTTCTGGCCTGAATTAATTTTGATCCAAAAGTCTTTCATCTATAAGGAGATCATCATGAGTGACCGCAAGAAAGTGATCCTGCCTACCCTGTTCAAAAAAGTAACTGATGGCCAGCCGATTACCTGGTTGACTTGCTACGATTATCCGACTGCCTATCTGCAGGAACAAGCCGGGATTGATATGATCCTGGTGGGTGACAGCCTGGGTATGACCATGCTCGGTTATGATTCAACCCTGCCCGTGACCATGGAAGATATGATGCGACACACCCAGGCCGTGCGCCGTGGCGCACCCACCGCCTTTTTGGTTGGTGATATGCCTTATATGAGCTACCAGCCCTCGGTCGAGACTGCTGTGCGCAACGCCGGGCGTTTTATGGCCGAATGCGGCTGTGATGCGATCAAACTGGAAGGTGGGGTGGCCATGGCCGACCGGATCAAGGGCATTGTCGATGCTGGCATTCCTGCGATCGGACACCTGGGATTGACTCCGCAATCTGTCTCTGCGCTTGGCGGTTTCAAGGTCCAGGGAAAATCGGCTGCCCTGGCCAAGAAAATCGTTGATGATGCCAAGGCCCTGGAAAAAGCTGGCGCCTTTGCTATTCTGCTCGAACTGGTACCCGATCGCCTGTGCAAACTGATCACTGAAAGGTCTGAGAATTGCATCATTATGGGTCTGGGTTCCGGACCAGATGCGCACGGGCAACTGTTGATCTACCATGATATGTTTGGTCTCTATCCCAAATTCACGCCCAAGATGGCCAAGGTGTTTGGGAATGCCGGCGAAGTTATTCTGAATGGCCTGAAGCAGTATGCGACGGAAGTAACCAATAAGTCCTTCCCGCAGCCAGAAAACTGGTTCGGAATGAAGGATGACGAGTTTGACGAACTCCAGAAAATGCTGTAAGGTGAAATAATGACGTACGCGCAGCGCACTACTTATCTAAAGGCTGAGGGCGCTTACCAGGTATTGGCCAAGGCTAACCAACTGGAAGCTGCCGGGCGTGAAATCGTCCACTTTGAGATCGGCCAGCCCGATTTTGACACGTTTGCGAATGTCAGCATGGCGGGAATTCGGGCTATTACGGAAGGTCGCACACGCTATACCCCTCCGTCTGGAATGCCGTCGCTGCAGCAGGTGATCGCGGAAGATTGCGGCCGCCGGCGCGGCATCCATGTCGACCCATCCGAAGTGGTCGTTGGGCCTGGAGCAAAACCAGCCCTGTTTTTCCCCACCCTGGCGTTGATCGAACCGGGAGATGAAGTCATCTATCCGAACCCGGGTTTCCCCACGTATGAAGCCATGATCCGGGTGGCAGGTGGGGTTCCAGTGGCTGTGCCGCTATTGGAGCAGAACAATTTTTCGTTTGACCTGGAGGTGTTCGACCGCCTGGTGAATGCGCGCACCAAGATGATCATCCTCAATTCGCCGAGCAATCCCACCGGGGGCGTGATGCCGATGGCAGATCTGGAGCACATTGCCGAGAAGGCATTGGAGTTTGACTGCTGGGTCATGTCCGATGAGATTTATGCGCGCATTGTTTACGATGGCTTGAATGTGCCGTCGATTACCAGCATCCCTGGCATGCAAGAGCGTTGCATCATTGTCGATGGGTTTTCCAAAACCTACGCAATGACCGGTTGGCGCCTGGGGTATGGAATTATGCCGCGCGGGCTGGCCGAAAAAGTCGGCCTGCTGCTGACCCACTCGATTGGTTCAACTGCGCAGTTCACGCAGTATGCGGGCGTTGAAGCCGTGCTGGGACAGCAAGGTCAGGTGGATGCTGTGGTGGCGGAATATCAGCGCCGGCGAGATCTGATCGTCGCCGGGCTGAACAATATTCCTGGAATACGCTGTCAGAGCCCCCAGGGTGCTTTCTATGTTTTCCCAAATATCAAAGAAACCGGCATGAGTTCCAACGAGTTAGCCAATCTGATCCTGGAAAAGGCCGGGGTGGCGCTGCTGCCTGGTTCCTCGTTTGGGGAATATGGGGAAGGTTATTTGCGCCTGGCGTATGCAAATTCGATTGCGAATATTGAACTCGGCCTGGAAAAAATCCGGGCTGTACTCAAGCCTGGTTAATTCCAGAAATTCACGTTGATAAAAAAAATGGGGCTATCCGCTTCTTCCTGGATAGCCCCATTTTTTTATGCGTATCTTTGCTCCGCCCAGGCGAACTTGCATCAATCTAAAATCCATTTATTTAAAGTATTCCATGATTGCCGCGCTGGATTCTGGGTCCGGTTGGGCCAGGCGGCTGCCGGGCACATCGATACTGAAGGGGATCGCGCGGAGGTTACGCACACCGGTTGAGTCCAATGTCACCATTACCAGGGCGGACCTGCGGGTGCTTGCGATTCCACCCTGATCGAACAGGGCATTGCCCAGACTATACAATACCACGCTGGTGTTGATCCGGTCCACCGGTTGCAGGACATGTGGATGATGGCCCCAGATTAAGGCTGCTCCAGATTCGACCAAGCGGCTGGCGATCCGTTTTTGTTCGTTTGTGGCCCCTGATTGGTATTCGCTGCCCCAGTGAATTGTGACAACAACGATTGCGCCGTTTTTTTGCGCATCCAGTACCACCCCGGCAGCATCTTCCAGGTCAAAATCAGTGGTTGCGTCAAATGCCAAAAAGGCCAGGGTCAGCCCGTTAACTTGGCGCAATACGGCTTCTGCGCCAGGCCCAATATGGCCCATGCCTGCTTTCACCAGCGTCCGTTGAGTCTCTTCCAGCCCGTCCTGACCACAATCGAGATGGTGATTGTTGGCCAGTGAAAACAAATCAAAACCGGCTTCGGCCAGATAGATGGCTTTTTCGGGGGCAGCACAGAGCGCATACTGCGAATGTGTCTGTTGTGCGCAGGTGGTTAGCGGCGATTCGAGATTTGCCAGCGCAAGATCGGCGGATTGTAGATCAGGCTGCAGGTAGGCGAAAGTGTCACGAGAAGGTCGGATTCCCCGCCCGAGCATCACGTCGCCCAACAAGGCGAGCGTGACGCTCGGGACGGGCAAGGGCAAGGACGGAGACTGGCAGGCGCCCAGGCTGACGATCAGCACTGCACAAAGCGCCCGCTGCCAAAAAATGTGCGGCGCGTTTTTACGGAGCGACAAACAAGCCGGTCCAATCCGGCGCCGGTGGATTCTTGCCGTCGGCAAGCATGGCCTGCCACTGTTCATCGGTCATGCGTTCACTAACGGGCACGCTGAATTCGTAATAACTGTAGACCGCTCCGGTGCCAATGCGCGTGGGTTGGCCTGGCAAAACCACGTAAATGGGGCTGGGTTGGCCAATCGCTTCTTCCAGTGCAGAGACCGTGCCATCCGGCGCCAGACCGCTGGCGACATCGGCAATCAGTGCGGCTTTCTGGTCTTCGAGCACCGGCCGCCCACCCCCCGGTTCCGTATCGGCGGCGGCCAGGGTGAACATTTCCAGCGTGCCACCCCAATAAACCATGTGCCAGTAATCGTCAGTCGAAATTTCGCTGCCGTTCATTTCTGCCTCGGCAATGCGTAGCAGGAATTCAAGTTCGGAGACCAGGTTTTCGAGGTTTCCACGGGTGGTGTCGCTGAGCAGGTTACGCTGCTCCAGCCCATCGCGAGTCATCTTTGCCAGGGCCAGCAGGCGCGCGTATGCCTCCGGATTGGGCTCAACGTAGCTCAGCGGCGGTTGTTCCTCCCCGCCTCCGCCCATCTCGGCCATGACCTGCTTGGCATACAGGATGGTATCGTGTTTTAGCTCAGTCCACGAACCGAGCGCGGTATGCAGATCTTTGCGTGTCCAGGCCTGAGTTTGCATAAATGCCGGATAACGTCCATCCTTGGGGCTGATCAGTGGCTGTAAACTGTAAAGCCAGGACCAATACAGGTTTTGGGTCCACGAATCGACACCCAGGCCGGCGACTTCTTTACGCACTTTGGCCAACTGGGCATCGTAGTTGTCATACTGGGTTTCACCCATTTCTTTGAGAATGTTGTAAGCTTCAGCGGAATCTTGCGCGGCAAAGAAGTCCAGGGCCTTGGGCAGGCCGCGCGGTTTTTCAGAACTGCCGACTTTGCGCCAGATGAGCTGTCCAAAGACGTAAGCATCCAGCGTAAAACGCTGGCCCATAAAGCGGAAGCCCTTGGTGGCTTGCTGAGTATCCTCCCAGATCCAGACCCACATCGAATTGACCTGCGGCGGCGGCAGGCTGTCAGCGCCCTGCATGAACGCGGCAAACCTGGCATCGTCGGCAAACGCTGCCGGCTGCGCATTGGGTCCGAAGACCGCATCCATCAGTGCCCCATATTCAAAAAATGACAGGTCATCCGCCTTGCCGACAATGAAGACAGTTGGTTCATAGATGTTCTGCCATAGTTGCATGGCAGGCGTGCCGTCCGCAGCTGTCGCTGTGCGCAGCGCCTGGGTCATGAGCAGAGCGCGCCGGGTTTCAAAATTGTCGCGCAGGCGGAAGGTCAGGCGCCCATACCACATCATGGTGCGGAAGTATTTCTTCAGTTCTTCTGAGCGTGTGTAGTGACCGCGAGGGATATACTGCGAATAATCCTCAACCAGCTTTTTATCTTCTGCCAGATCAGGGCGATCCCAGATGGGCGAGACCTGTGGGCCACCAGTTGCATTGATCAAGGCCAGTTCGGCTTTGACCAGCTCGCTTGCTTCGGCAGGCGGCTGATCCGGCAGACCGAGAAGTTGGGCTGCTACGGCGAAATAGGCGGCATTGCGCAGTGCCGGCTCTTCCAGTGCGCTGCCTTTCAGGGCTGCGTACTGCTCTGAACTGGCTGCCAACATGCTGCTGGTCAGGTTGTTCAGAATGCTGATAAAAGAGTCGCGCTCCAGGTCGCGCAGCATCTTATCAAAGATGAGATGGTAAACATGGTAGATTGAATCGGTAGTAATGAAAACCGGGCGCAGCCCATAGCGGCTGGCTTCGTAGATCTGGTAAAACTCGCGAAATTCACCGGTTTTGGGCTGGGCAACCACAAACCCGTTTTGTTCCAGAAGCTGGCGCTGAGCTGTACTAATAACAAGTTCGTCAGCATATTGGATATTATTCAGATCAACGGGCAGGCTATAATCACCGCCGTTGAAACTGGCTGGAACATTGACTGCCACAGGCTGAAAGGCAGCAAATACCGGCGCATAAACGTTGGCGGGGGGCGTTGGAAGGGACGGAGGAGGGAGGACAGATGACGGAGTCGCTGCCTGGGGGGATGCCTGGCCTGGCTCGGCGGGCGGCTGGGGTGTGCTTGTCCGGGCCGTAAAAAGGCTGCAAGCCATCGAAACGATCGTGATCAGACTGGTCAAAAAAAGAAGAGGGGTACTTTTACCTTTCATGGCAATTCTCCTGGAACATCCTACGGTTATTAAAATTTAAGGTAACTACTTTGACAATGTCACATTTTCGCATAGGCGTGATAACCCATAACCGTGAGCAATAATAATTTGTTCAGCTTAGTTTCTATCCGGATTTTTCCGAAAAGGCGAATCAAAATCGTTGGGTTGCCCCACAAGTAGATTTTTGAGCGTTCTTTCCGCTCAAAAATCTACAAAAAAACCTTTTCTTCTCTATCAGGATATTTTTCCTTACATTGTCAAAGTAGATACAATTTAAGGACTGAGGATCAAAGCTTGCCCGACGATAGACTGGGTGATGACAAGTTGATCAAAGCGGCCACTCAGCTTAGCGACGACCGTGAAGCCAAATCCGTTCCATTCCCAGACCTTGAGCTGGGTAGCCGGCGAGCCAGGTGGCGCGTCGTAGCTGCCATCCAGGGTGACAAGCATTTGTTTGCCGCTGATAGCCAGGTCCGCGGCGGCAAAAGCCTGGATGGGTTCTGCCAGGGCCGACCCGGCCCAGCGCTCGCGGAAAGCATCTTGAAACCAGCCGATCAAGATCAGGTGGCAGGACAGGCCGGATGAGTTGTGAAAGCCATTCAGACGCCCGCCGTTGGGCAGCCAGGCATCCACTGGCCAGGGTTTGAACTGTCGCCAGACCAGGAAAGCAGCCTCCAGTTGGCCGTCCTGGTTTAGATCGGCGATCAAGGCCTGGCGCACCTGCCATGCCTGAGGGCTTTGCCAGCGCAGCGTTTTGCCGCTCAGGATTGCGCCCAGCCCGCCAGGTGAGATGGTCAGGCTCTCCGCTTGGCCATCCCTATCCAGATCAGCTTGCATGGCTGCGCTAACCGAAACCACAGAAGAGGGCAACGGCGCAATTTCCAGCCCGGCGGGTCCTAAAGTCCAGACCTGCGGGCTGCGCGCGGGGCTGGCAAGTATCAGAGCGGCAATGGTAATTAAGATATGTTTTTTTTGAAGCATCTGTCCGATCAGGCAAATGACTCGTAGAGCGAATGCGCCAGGACTTTGCTCTCCGCCTTCCAATTTTCGGGCAAAGGCGTGGTCACGGTAACGATAGTATGGGCCGGGACGTCGAAGTAGTTGTCACTGAAAACGGGATCCATCCCGTCGATGGAAAGTTCCACGAAACGGGCCAGCGTGCGCGCAGAGACATCCACAAAAAGGGTCTGGCCTTCGATGCGCGTTTGCACTTTCAGTGCCGGTTTGCGCAGGTCGAGATGTTTGTTGGCCACAAAGGGGGTGACGCTGTGCGCAACCAGTTTGCCGTCCTGCCACAGTTCAGCGACGAAAACGACATTGTGTTGATTTGCAGCGGAAACCTGGGTCGCGAAATCATAGGTGCCGGCCATGGTGTCGGCCAGGGCCATGGCGCGCAGGGTTTGCTCACCCTTCTGCATGGCTTTGCCGTCGAGCGTCTCCAGCCGCCAGCGGACGAGTACATCGACAGGCTCAACCAGATCGCTGGTGACATGAACTTTCATCGTCTTGCCGTAATCGGCGACCGAAAGCAGCAGCGGAGCATAAAAACGCTTGGCGGCATAATGCAGCGCCTTCCAGCGTCCAAAATAATCGAGCGAAGCCCACGAAGCCACTGGCCAGCAATCGTTGAGCTGCCAGATAAGAGTGCCACTGACGCGGTCGCGGTTGCGCCGCCAGTGTTCCACGCCGTAGCGGATGCCTTCGGCCTGCAAAATCAGGCTCAGGTAGACCAGCGCAGGGAAATCTTTGGGCATGCGGAAGGTGTCGGTCATCTGGGCAATGATCAGGCCGTTGCCCGAACCACTGCGTTGGTGGTGCTCCATGATATAGGAGGTCATGTTCCAGTCGGCGGGTTCAGCGTAGGTGGCGATGGTTTTCAGTGGCGGCAGCGCCTGGAAGCCGAATTCGCTCATGAAGCGCGGGAATTGCGTGCGGTATGCGGTAAACGGTTTGCGCGCATGCCAGACATCCCAGTAATGGCAGTCGCCCTGGACCTGATCGTTTGCGCCCTGGAACGGGGTATTTGCCGAAGCCGAACTGGGCCAGTAGGCATGATCGGGATCCTCGAATTCGAGCAGTTCGGGCAACATATGGTGGAACATGCGGTCGTAACCGTCTTTGAGACGCTGGTTGAGCGGGTCGTCGGGCTTGTTCCAGCCCCAATCGCACCAGCCCTGTTCCATTTCATTATTGCCGCACCACAGCGCCAGGGCGGTGTGGTGGCGCAGGCGGCGCACATTTTCGATTGCTTCGACGCGGAAATTCTCAAAAAAGTCGGCGTCAGCCGGGTAAATGCCACAGGCGAACATGAAATCTTGCCAGAGCAGGATACCGTAGCGGTCGCACAGGTCATAGAACATATCCTCGGGATAGTAGCCGCCGCCCCAGATGCGCAGCATATTCATGTTGGCATCTACGGCGCTCTTGAGCAGCCCCTCCAGCATCGACGCGGTAATCCGTGTCGGCAGCGAGTCAGTCGGAATCCAGTCCGCGCCTTTGGCGAACAGGCGCACACCGTTGACGTAGAAGGTAAATTCCTTGCCCCACTGGTCGGGATCCTGGCTAAGTTCAAGGGTGCGCAGGCCGATTTTGTAAGTGCGCTGGTCAAGAATGGTTTCGCCAGCGATGAGAGTGATTTCCACATTGTAGAGCGGCTGTGCGCCGTAGCCATTCGGCCACCACAGTTGCGGATCGGGAATTTCGACGGAAAGATTCGCGAAGTAATCGTCGCCGTCCAGTGAAAGCAAGCTTTCTTCAGCCAGGAATTTTTCTCCGCTGGGGCTGGTCACCGATATTACGGCTTTGCTCTCTTCCGGCGCTCGGCCCTCGCCGTTGATGTCGGCGCTGATCGTCGCCAGGTCGCCGTCGAAGGTCTGGCGCAGGTGGATATTTTCCAGGCGGGTCGAAAAACCTTCAAGGCGGATATCTTTCCAGATCCCGATTGGCGGCAGCTTGGGACCCCAATCCCAGCCAAAGTGACAGGGCGCCTTGCGCAGATGCGGCCCACCCGGGATATCGCCGCCACCCGGGAGCGGGAGTTGCGCCTGTTTCCCGGCGATAAAGCGCAGGGGGGATCCAAAGATGATCCGGATTTCATTCTCACCCTGGTTCAGGAGTGCCTTGACTTCCCACTCCCAGCAGCGGAACATGTTATTGGCATGACCGAGATACGCGCCATTCAGATAGACATCCGCGAGGGTGTCGAGGCCGTCGCAGACCAGGTTAACGTTAGGTTTGGCCAGCAGGGAAGAATCAACCGTAAAGCTGCGGCGGTATTCCCAATCAGCTTCGGCCACCCACATCACCTTGAGTTCGTTGTCAGCTACAAATGGGTCCGGGATTTTGCCCAGCGCCATCAAATCGGTATGCACGCCACCGGGGACGGTCGCAGGCAGCCATTCATCCATCCCAAGCAAGGACTGGGATTGTTCCATCAAAGCCTGGCGGAATTGCCAGGCGCCAGACAAAGTCGTCTTTTCCATCCCAAGCAGGGTCTGGGATTGTTTCATCCCAAGCAAGATCTGGGATTGTTTCATTAATACACCTCTCTTTATAATTTTCAATGTCCGGTTTAATTAGCTGCCCAGAAAAGCTTTGGCTCTCTTCGATATCATCCCGCGAACTAGACTCCAGAACGATTTGCCAGGCAAATCGTGGGGTAAGCTCTACGGGAAGCAATTTCCTCGCTTTGCAAGTAGGGACACAGCACGCTGTGTCCCTACTTATGGTGTTTTACACAGTTGAGAGATCCCATTCTTCATAGATCTTGGGCACATCATTGATCAGGCGCTGGGTGTATGCCTCTTTCGGGTGGAGTATCACCGCATCGGCAGTTCCGTGTTCAACTATTTTTCCATGCTCCATGATATATACGCTGTCAGAAACATAATACGCCAGGCCAATATCATGGGTGATGAAGATAAGCGTCATCCCGGTTTCATCACGCAGTTGCTTCAACAGTTCCAGGATGGTCGCGCGTGAACAGGCGTCGATCATCGAGGTCGGTTCATCGGCCAGCAGGATCTTTGGCTTGAGCAGGAAGATACGGGCAATCATTAAGCGCTGCATCTGTCCGCCGGAAAGCTCAAAAGGATACTTGTTGGTCAATTCATCGAACTTCAAGTTGACAAAGCTGCACGCCTCGGCCATCAATTCTACTTTTTTCGCATACGGAAGGTTTCGACCGCCACGCATGTGAATACAATCTAAAAGCACGGAATCAATTTTATTAAATATGTTGTATGAAGAGAACGGATCCTGAAAGATCGCCTGGGTGCTTTTCCAGTATTCCTGTTTCTTCTGCTGAGTACTGATATCGCGCTTTTTCCCCTGGAAGTAAATATCACCTTCAGTGGTACTGATCAATCCCAAAAGCATCTTCGCCAGAGTGGTCTTGCCACTGCCGGATTCGCCGACGATCGAGACGATTTCGCCCTCGTAGAAGTCGAAATCCACATGGTCGACGGCGATGGTTTTCTGGCGTCCAAACCCAAATTCCTTGGTCAGCCCTGACCCGCTCAGACATAATTTTTTTTCAGCGGACATTTTTATAAGCCTCCCTCAGTTCTGTTTCTGATAGGACGCAGCGGTAAGCGCGCCCGCCTTCCAGCTCGCGAAGATTCACTGATGCCTTGCATTCTGGCCGGCCATATTTGCAGCGTTCGGCAAACCGGCAGCCAGCCGGTGGTTTTTTAAGATTAGGCGGTACCCCAGGAATGGCGGTCAGCTTGGCATCCCGCAGACCTTTTTCAGGCACAATGATCGAGCCCATCAGACCCTTGGAATAGGGGTGGAGTGGATCAAAGACGGCTTCTTTGGCAGAGGCATGCTCCACGATTTGCCCGGCGTACATGACCATAATATCATCGGTCACGTTGTAGAGCAGTGGCAGCTCATGGGTGATGAAAATCATTGATTTGACGTAACCATTTTCCATCAAGTTCCGCAGCATTTTGATGACCATCTTCTGTGAAGTGACATCCAGCGCGGAGGAAGGCTCATCTGCAATCAGCACTTTTGGACCAAGGATCACCGAGATGGCGATCACCGTGCGTTGTTTCATGCCGCCCGAGAGTTCAACCGGGTATTTTTGTAAGACCTCCGCTGGAAGCCCCAACCTCCCAAAGCATTCACTGGCCAGATCATAAATATCTTGCCTGGTTTTGCCGGGCTCATGCGCTTGAATTACATCCTCAATAAAGTTGATCACCTTCTGGGTCGGGTTGAGCGCGTTCATCGCGGCCTGGGGGATATAGGCAATCTCGGTCCCCAGGATCAATTTGCGCACGTCATCAGCATCCATTCCGGAAATATTTCGCCCGTCGATGATGATCTCTCCGCTGGTATAGTGCAGCGGGGCGAAGTAATAGCCCATCAGGCTGAGCGCCAGCGTCGACTTTCCGCAGCCGGATTCACCCGCAATTCCCAGTGATTTCCCTTCTTCGACCTTAAGCGAAACGTGGTCAACAGCGTAAACATCTTCCCCAAACCGGGTAATATATTTTGTGGTTAGTTCCTTGACCTCTAACATGACTCTTGACATATCAATCACCTAGTCCCTTAAGGCCGGATTGAATACCTGGTCGAGACCTGTATTCATCAAATTCATCGAGAAGGTAATCAGAGCGATGGTGACGAGCACGGGGAAGTACGCCCACCATTTTCCCAGGATCTGTGCCTGGTAGATCATCGCCCAGTTCATCATCAAACCCAGGGTTGGCATCTCAGTAGTTCTTGGGCCTAAGCCAAGGATCGATAACCCGGCCTCCGCCAGGATTCCCGATGAAATCTGCAGAATCAATGCCATCACGACATACGAAGCGATATACGGCAGGATATCGGTCAGGATGATATGGACGACGGAGTGGCCGGATAGCTTCGACAGATTGACATGGTCGCGATTGCGCAGTGACATCACTTGCGAGCGCACCGCCCTGGCCGTCCAGACCCAGGAGGTAAACCCGATGACCGCCGCGACGGTAAAGGCGCCACGTTTATCCTGGCCGAGGCTGAATGAAATCAAGATCAACAAGACAAAGCCAGGGATGACGGTAAAGAGATTGGTGATGAACATAATGATGTCATCCACCAGCCCGCCAATATAACCCGCCAGCAATCCCAGGGTCAAACCGATCAAGGTAGCAATGATACCGGCGACAAGACCGATCTGCAGCGATACCCTGGTGGCAGCCACCAACTCCGATAGTACATCCCTACCGAAGTTATCAGTTCCAAGTGGCAGCACGCGCACATTCGCAACCTGGCCGATATTCACATAATCGGATTGTTTGATAACAGCCCCTGTCTCCACCAGGCTGCCTGTTTCCAGATTTTTTTGCGCAATGGTCAGCCCCTCTAATGATAAAAGCCCTTCGAGCGAGGCATTGAGCCGGATATAGTATT
Organism: uncultured Anaerolinea sp.; assembly: GCA_964536185.1. Lineage (GTDB taxonomy): Bacteria > Chloroflexota > Anaerolineae > Anaerolineales > Villigracilaceae > UBA5195. The sequence continues at coordinate 17,987 of CAZHWV010000054.1, forward strand.
GGCGTTTGGCATTGGTCATCCCGGCAACATCCTGCTTGGGGTCATAATTGTTCGCCCATTGATCCAGGAGTTGTTTGGTGTTCGTGATATCGATCTCATTTTCAGGAATCCCATCCGCCAAAAGCCATGTCTTAATGTCAAGGCGCTCCTGCTGGCCCAACTTACCAGCGATTCGTTTCGCAGCAGCATCATCCAGATTCAGAATATACGCCGTGGAACCAATGCTGTCATAAACATTCACATAGATCCCAGGTTCGAAGAAAGTGCCCTGCCCAATGATCGTCAATGGAGCATCTTTGATGATCAGCGGATAAAAGATCACAACCAGCAGCAAAGCTGTAAAAATGGAAAAACCAACTACAAATTTGCCAGAATGAAAAACTTGTTGAAGTGTATGTTTCATGGCAGCATCTCCGCCTAATCCGATTGTGCCGCTTTGATGCGCGGGTCAATAAAGCCATAAATGAGTTCGATGGCAAAGTTCGCGAACAAGACCATGATGGTAATGATCATGGTGGTGGCCGATATCAGCGGATAATCCTGTCCCTGGACGCTGCGCAAGAGCGTGGTGCCCAGCCCCGGATAACTGAAGACGATCTCGGCTACCAACGCGCCACCGACCATGGTCCCGATGGATAAGGCCAAACCGGTGATTTGGGGCAGCATGGCATTCCGAAAGACATAACCGACGATCTTGCGGTCTTTAATGCCCAGGAAACGGCTGTATTTGACATAATCCGCATTTAGTTCATAGATCGCCATGGAACGCATACCGATCGCCTGCCCACCGATCGCGATCAAGACGATCGACCAGAACGGCAGCTGGTAATGGACGATCACGGACCACATAAATGACCAGGTAAAGCTGGGAATCAGATCAAACCCATAGCCGCCCGAGGTTGGGAACCATTTTAAATTGACCCCAAAAATAACCAATAAAATGACCGCCATGCCAAAGGCCGGAAAGTTACTCACAAAAATACTAACCGGCATGAGAACTTTATCAAAGCCGCCCTTAAGATAAGCGGCTAAAGCGCCGAGAGTGTTCCCAATCAGCCAGCCGACGATGATCGCCGGGAACTGTAGACATACTGTCCACCAGATGGAAGATTTGAGAACGTCTGCCACCGTTCTGGGATATTGGCTGAAAGAGAAGCCGAAATTGCCCTGGGCAACATTTTTTATATAGATAAAAAACTGCTCAAGCATGGGTTTGTTGGTTCCGAAAAGCTCAGTGTATTGCTCATAAATCTTTTGGACGCCAGTAGTATTGCTCATGCCTTGGGCCAGCCTGGAGACGATGGCCGCCACAGGGTCACCCGGCATCAGGCGCGGCAGGATGAAATTCAGGATGAAGGCGAAAACAAAAGTGACCAGGAACCAGAGCAGTTTGTTCAGGAAGTACTTTCGGTATCCTTTCAACGCAGCACCTCTTCGTAAATATAATCGGTAATGTACCAAAAAGGTGACAGTCACCTGGTTAGCCCAGGGAAGGCCTGAGCTTCAGAGATAAATCATCTTGTGACTGTCACCTGCTTATGATGAACAGCCATGCCCCGGTTTGCGGAACATGGCTGTTCATCATGGATTATTGTTTACTATTTAACCAGAGTCAGGTTATACAGACCGGCGATACTCCAACCATCCGTCAGATCTAGCGGCGGGACGGGTGGGTTGGTGCCATCACCATCGTGAGGGAAGTCCGTCCAAACACTCTCGTTGACAGCATGGAAAGCTTGAGGACGGTACATGAGCGTGAAGGAGGGCACATCGGTCAGGTAGATTTTGACCAATTCGGTGTAGGCGGTCTTCAACTTGGCCGGGTCAGATTCACCGGGGATCGACTGGATCAAAGTATCGACAGCAGGATTGGCATATTGGCCCCAGTTGCCATCCCAGTTGCTTGCCTTACCATTGAATTCAGAGCTGAGCAATTTGCGGATACGGCCCCACGGCTGGGTCGGGCCAGCGCCATCACTCCACATCATGAAGATGTCGTAGCCGGCGGGCAGCGGTGCATCCGATTTGGTCACGACGGTCTGATAAACGGACCATTCAGGGTAGTTGGTGGTGATGTCAATACCGATTTTCTTTCCGGCGGCGGCAACGATTTCAATCGCAGCCTGCCAATCGGACCAGCCATTGGGACAGGTGGCGACATAGCTAAGTTTTGTGCCCTTGAACTCGCGCCAGCCATCGCCATCAGCATCCTTGATTCCGGCATCATCCAGGAGCTTTTTGGCGCCTTCGATGTCGTTTCCGGCCCACTGCAGATCCTTGACGGCAGCCTTGTCATACATGGCCTGTTCGCCCGCGGTCGGGTTCATCAGCGATCGCGGAACCTGGTCGAAGGTAGCCGATTGGTTGGTCATTGCGTTGGCAATGATGGTGGGATAGTCAACAGCCATGGCGATCGCTTTGCGAACCGCAACTTGGTCCAAACCAGGCGACTTCAGGTTATAGAAGGCGGTTGGCAGACTGGCGCCAATACCATACGGAGCCTCGGGCAGGTAGGTAGAGACGGGCAGCCCATAGCTGAGCCACAAAACTTGAATATTGGAATTAAACTGCTGGCTAATATCCACTTCGCCCTGTGCCAAAGCAACAGAACCGGCGGCGTTATCCTTAAAGATGGTATGCGCCAGGTACTTCGGCGCGGGCAGCTTGCCCCACATGGAGGCATCCTGACCCCAATAGTTGTCATCACGAACATAGACAACTTTCGTATCATCTACGAAAAATTTGTGATAGGGACCAGAGTAAACGACGTCTTCAGCAGTATCTGCTTTGAAAGCAGTCGGGTCAGCGGCGCGCGCTTCCAGTGTCTGAGTCCAGGCTTTCTGGATGACATAGTTGGTGCTCAAGTAAGCAGAGACCACCAGAGGATTGACCGCTTTGCCTTCAGCATTCAACTTAGCCTTGACTAAAACTGTCTGGGGATCAACCGCCTCGATGGTGTCGATGAAAGGTGAATTGCCAGTGCCGGCGGATGTTTCGTACTTAACATTGGAAGCCCAGGTATAGGCAACATCATCGGCGGTCACCGGGGTTCCATCGCTCCACTTGGCGGCAGCCTTGAGCTTGAAGGTGATCTCGGTCATAGCCGCGTTCCATGCGTAATCCCCATCAGCGAGCAGAGGATACTGCTTGCCATCGAGCATGTTGTACAGGTACGGGGTTTCGAACATGATCACGCGGGAGCTATCTTGCTGAGTGACAGCCATCGCATTATTGTTGCTGCCGGAGTATGGATTCCAGCCAACAAGCGGGCCCCACTGTTGCCCATTGAAGTACAGGGTTTCATTGCGGGGCAGAGAAGCAGCCACTGCTGCCGGGTCAACGGCGGGAACTGCGGTGGGGGGAACTGCAGTCGCAGGGGCTGCAGGGACTGCGGGGGCTGCGGTCGCAGGGGCTGCAGCCGGAGCTTCAGTAGCAGTGGCGGCGGGGGTGCCGCAGGCAGCCAGGGTCATCGAAACGATGATCAGCAGGCTGGTGACAAATAACATTTTTTTCATGGTGAACTTTCTCCTCTTTATGAATAGGTGAGTGAACTGTTGTTTATTCGACCGAGCAAATTAAGTGTGATTGGGGGAAATCACCTCCTTTTTAGGATTTATTTGACTGCCGTTTGGGTCGGGCAACCGCACGAGCGGCGGATGATAATTTCCGTAGGCAGCATTGTTACGGATTCGGCTGGCTGTCCTTTGATCAGCGCGAATAAGAGGCGAGCAGCAGTACGCCCGATATCTTCGGTTGGCGCATGCACGGTTGTCAGGGGTGGTGTTAAAAATGGGGAAAGGCGCGAATCATCAAAACCAGCGATAGAGACATCTTCGGGGATGCGCAAACCGACCTCACTCAAGGCCGTCATCGTCCCAATCGCCGCGTCATCATCCCCGGTGAAGACAGCATCGAATTTCCGATGATTTTTCTGACCGAGGTAGTTTTTAATATTCTGGTAGGCCACCTGACTATCGAAGCCACCATCCAGCTGCAGCGAAGCGTTGAAGGGGATGCCATGCGCCTCCAGGGCCTCGAGATAACCTTGTTCGCGCCATTGTGAATCTTCCTGCTGGTGCGGGCCGCGCAAAAAAAGAATCGAGCGCCGGTTGTGATCTTCAATCAGATGGTCGATAATTTTGCGCGTGGCGGCTTTGTTTTCAATGGTTACAAAAGGGATTTTTAAATAAACGGGGGGCGTGCGGTGAATGAGCACCAGTGGAAATTTGTTCCGGCACAGGATCGCCAGGTGTTCCTCGCTCAAGCTATCGGCAAAAACAAGGATCCCATCGGTATTGTGCGCACCGATGGGAGGTTGGCTGTCGCGGTGAATTGGTGATTTATAGGTGGCAACCAGCAAGTTATACTGATTTTCGTTGACCACTGACTCGATCCCGCTCAACAGTGGCGCAAAAAAATCGGTATGCATATTGTGCAGGATCAAACCAATCGTGCGGGTTCGGTGGGTAGCCAGGTGACGCGCAGCGGCATGCGGCTTATAGTTCAAATCCTCCACCACCTGTTGAATGCGCTCAGCTACTTCTGGCGAAACCGGGGCATTTTGATTAATGAATCGGCTCACGGTGGCCACAGATACTGCAGCATGCTTTGCAACATCTCGAATGGTGACAGAATCTGAGCGACGAGTCATGCAATCTCCTGATGTAACCAGTTACATTAAAGCACGATTGCTGACTCAAGTCAATAGATTTTTGTCACATTTTATTTATGTTAAAAACATTTAAGAGAGGCGCGAGCTGTGTTATGTACCTCCTTCCGCCTTGAGCAGGTTTAACATCACTCGAAACATCCCTGACATGCTAATTTTCTCCGGCTCTAATAGCCACTGCACTTGCAAGCCATCCATCATCGCGAAGATCAGCACCACCAGTGTGTCGGCGGGAATATCTGTGCGGACTTCCCCGGCTTGCTGGGCCTGCGCTATCACCTGGGCCATCTGTTCGCGCTCGCGCTGGTAGCGCTGGATGAAAAACTCGTGCGCCGGGTGGTCGGGGGAAACACTCTCCGCCACCAGCAGGATAAACAACTGCACCAGGCCGCTGACCGTTTCATTGTGTTCCACCAGTTCGATCCCCGCTTCGAGAAAGTGACTTCCCTCTTTTTGCAGGGTTGTGCGCATCCGTTCACTGTCAATCCGATCGCGCTCTTTGAGCACTTCCATGAGCAGGTGTGTCTTGCTGGGGAAGTGATGCAACAAGCCCGGCTCGGTCAGGTTGGCTGTTTTGGCGATATCGGCCATTTTTGCGCCGCGAAAACCATGCCGGGCAAAGAATTCTGTGGCCGCCTGGATGATTTTTTCGCGGCTGGCGCGGGTGCGCTCTGCCTGTGTGCGCCGGGGGACTGGCAAATTTGTCATCATCCAATTATATGTCAAAATTCGTAAACTTACCTACCTTGTATTAGGTAAATTTGTGAAGTAAAATATTTTCGAAATTTCTCCGATCAATCTACAGGAAAATGCCCTTTGAAACTCTTCGAAAAAGCAGCCCATTACCCAAAACTCGGCCTGATTATCCTGGCCTATATCGCTTTTATTGCTCTCGGAATGCCGGATGGCCTGTTGGGCGTAGCCTGGCCTTCGATTCGCGTCAGTTTCTCGATCCCACTGGATGCAATTGGGATGCTGCTGACCGCGTCGGTGGCAGGTTACATGACCTCCAGCTTTTTGAGCGGCCCCCTGATTGCGCGCATAGGGGTTGGCAGGGTCCTGGTGGCGAGTTGCGCCCTGACCGGGTTGGGATTGATTGGCTATACCCTCGTTCCAGCGTGGTGGATGATGGTTTTGTTGGGCGTGCTGGCTGGCTTGGGAGCGGGCGCAATTGATGCCGGCCTCAATACCTATGTCGCCTCTCATTTTGGCGAGGGTCTGATGCAGTGGCTGCATGCCAGTTATGGTATCGGTGCGACACTCGGCCCGGTTATCATGACCGTTACCTTGACCGTCCTGAATTCGTGGCACGTGGGCTACCGCATTGTCGGGGTTTTCCAACTTATCCTGGTGGCTTGCTTCGTATTGACCCTGGCCATGTGGAATCAAAACGATGCGCCTGCCGGAAGCGAAGCATCGAAACGCCTGACAGATTACCAGACGCCGATGGGTGAAACCCTGCGCCAACCACGGGTGTGGTTGAGCGCGCTGCTGTTTTTCCTGTACGTCGGCGCTGAAGGTTCACTTGGAACCTGGACCTACAGCCTGTTGGTTGAGTCGCGCAGTATCGACCCAACTGCCGCAGGACTGTGGGCGGGCAGTTATTGGGCAACCTTCACCGTTGGACGGATAGTGGCTGGCATGTTTGCCAAACGGGCCGGCGTCAATCGCCTGGTGCTGGGTGGCCTGGGCGGGGCTTTGCTCGGAGCGGCTTTGCTGGTCTGGAATCCTTCCGCTGTAGCCAATCTGCTTGCAGTGGCTTTGATTGGTTTTGCGATTGCCCCCATTTTCCCGGCCCTGATGTCAGGCACCAGCCAGCGAGTGGGTGCGCATTATGCAGCCAATACGATTGGTTTGCAAATGGCTGCAACCGGTTTCGGAATGGCGCTTATCCCCAGCGTATTGGGGGTTTTGGCGCGGCGAAGTTCGTTGGAGATCATCCCGATCTCCCTGATCATATTGTTTGCTGCGTTGCTCGGAGTGTATGGATGGACTGCGAAATCCGCAATGTAAGGCGAAATTAATTTCGCCCTACACCCTAGCGCCAGATATGCTGGTCTGCCACAATAACTCCCAGGGAGACATTTTGACCATTCTTTTCATTCCCAAGCAAGAACTGGGATTATTCCATCCCAATCAAGAACTGGGATTATTCCATCGAAAACACAGTGAAGGAGACCGTTATGAATAAAATCCAATCGATCATTGCTCAAATGACCCTCGAAGAAAAAGCCGCGCTGTGCACTGGCGCAAGCGCCTGGACGACCACCCCCATCGAACGCCTGGGTGTCCCTGAATTGGTTTGCTCCGACGGCCCCCACGGTGTCCGCCGCCAGGCGAATGTGCACGAGATGGGGGAAAAGAGTCTGCCAGCCACTTGCTTCCCAACTGCTTCCAGCCTGGCTTCCTCCTGGGATTTGGATTTGATCGCCCAAATGGGCCAGGCCCTGGCCGAAGAGTGCCTGGCCTTGAATGTGGACGTTTTGCTTGGCCCCGGTGTCAACATGAAACGCTCACCCCTGGGTGGCCGCAACTTCGAATATTTTTCCGAAGATCCCTTCCTGGCTGGCGAGATGGCCGCCAGCCTGATCAATGCTATTCAATCCAGGGGAGTCGGTACATCGCTCAAACATTTCGCGGTCAATAACCAGGAATTTCAGCGCTTTAGCATCAGCGCAGAAATTGACGAGCGCACCCTGCGTGAAATTTACCTCCCGGCTTTTGAAAAAGCCGTCAAGCAGGCCCAACCCTGGAGCGTGATGTGCGCTTATAACAAAGTCAACGGTATTTTCGCCTCTGAGCACGATCACCTGCTGCACGAAATTCTGAAAAACGAATGGGGCTTTGAGGGCCTGGTCGTTTCAGACTGGGGCGCCGTGCGCAACCGTGTTGCCGCGTTGAAGGGCGGCCTGGATTGGGAAATGCCTGGCCCGCAGGAGCGTCGGGTTAAAGCCGTCGTCGAAGCGGTGCGCTCGGGTGAGTTGGACGAAGCCGTCCTGGATGAATCGGTGCGGCGGATTTTGAGAATTGTCTTCAAGGCCCAAGAAACCCCGCAGACTAGCGGCTTCGACAGCGCTGCGCATCATGCACTGGCCCAAAAAATCGCCAGCGAAGGCATGGTGCTGCTGAAAAACAATGGCATTCTGCCGCTCAAGGCGCAGCAGCACATCGCCGTCATCGGGCATGCGGCAGCCGAGGCTCACTTCCAGGGCGGCGGCAGTTCGCATATCAACCCGACCAAGGTGGCCGTGCCTTTCAAGGAACTGCAAGCCCAGGCCGGGGAGGCTGAATTGACCTATGCCGAGGGTTATCCAGCTGATAACTCTTTCCGGCAGGGGTTGATCGATGAGGCCGTTCAGATCGCCCAGTCTGCCGATG
>CAZHWV010000055.1:0-26028 GCA_964536185.1 uncultured Anaerolinea sp.
CCAATTCGATCTCTTTGGCAACAGAAACACCGTCGTGGGTGATGGTGGGGGAGCCAAATTTGCGATCGATCGCAACATTACGGCCCTTGGGGCCGAGGGTGGTGCCAACCGCGTTGGCAACTACATCCATGCCGTTCTTAAGCTTACGGCGGGCTTCTTCAGTAAATACAAGTTGTTTAGCAGCCATATTTCATTCCTCCGTAAGATTTACTTGGCGTCAACAATACCGAGCAGGTCGGTTTCACGCAGGATCAGCAGTTTCTTGCCATCCAGCTTCAATTCGGTGCCAGCGTACTTGGCAAATAACACTTTGTCACCAACTTTGACATCCATGGCGATGCGCTTGCCATCGTCATCCCGTTCACCGGGGCCGGCAGCCAGGATCATGCCTTGTTGGGGCTTTTCCTTGGCAGTGTCGGGCAGCACGATGCCGCTCGCGGTTACATCATCTTGTTCGATTGGCTCGACGACCACACGGTTACCGAGGGGTTTAACTGAAATTGTCATACACGCCTCCATTGAAATTGTATCTTGATGATAGGTTTTCAAATATTTAGCACTCAGTCTCGTAGAGTGCTAAATGTATGATACCTTTGTAATGTATCCGAGTCAAGTGCGAGGGTTAAATTCTTACATTACTCTGATATTCCCCCATTTGAGATCTGGCGTCTTGGATCTTGATCTTAGGTTTTGGACCTTTTAGCCGCTGACTGTCAAGAATTGCTGGCTCACAGATCACTTAACCGGGGTAGGTGTCAGGGATGGAGTTGCGCTTGGCAGACGGGACTGCGGGGTGAGGGAAGTCGGCGCGGGAGTGGCGGTCAAGGATGAGACCGTAATCCCGCTCCCTACCAAGGCGCAAATGTTCTCGTTTTCTTGCAAAATCGCGCCAACAATGGGGTCATCCCCAAAACCGCCGGCGCGGATTTGGGCGATCACCTGGAGTGCTTCAGGGCATTGATTGCTCCTTGGACGGCTGAGCGCCGCCAGGTTGGAAACATAAGAATAATAGTACACGACGCTGTTTTGGGAGAGCTCCATTCCGGTTACATCTACACCTACCTCGGTGGGGCCGCACCCCCCGCGCGCCTCGCAGCTTTCAGCAGCCGTACAACCAGCGATGGCACATTTCAAGGCCGGGATGGCGCCTTCAAAATTACGTGAGCGCGTAAAGACAATGCCCAATTGACCATAAACATCAGGATTGGATGGATCAAATTCGAGTGCCTTCTGCACATTGCGCCCGGCAGCATAGAATTCGCCTAACTGGGAGTAGGTCTTCGCGATGGAGAGATACGGAAGGGGATCCTTTACCGCCAGCTGCTCGTTAATCTTGACTGCCATCGCAAAATATTCCAAAGAACTATCATAGAGTGCCTGGCGCTGTTCGTCAATTGTGCTGTTAAAGGCCAGGGTGCGGTAGTTAGCTCCGGCGCGCATGTAAAGGAAAGTAAGGTTGGGGGTTATTTCAATCCCCCGCCTATATTCTTCAATGGCCTGGTTGTACAAACCCTGGGTTTCAAGTAAATAGGCATACACCCGGTGGACATCCATCAAGTTTTGGCCAAGATCGAGCGCCTTAAGAATATTTTGCTCGGCCTGGGCGATTCTTTGCTGGTCAATCAGGATTTCAGCATAATAAGCCAGCGCCAGGATGTTGGCATTGTCCAAATTCAGGGCGCGAACAGCCTCCTGTTCAGCTTCCACGAGCAGACCCGCGGCGCGATCCCCGGAAATGGAAGGGGTTGCGTTCCAGTCCAACACAAATGCGCGGGTGGCCGCCACAGTACTGTTATCAGGAGCCAGGAGTTTGGCCCGATCGATGGAGATGAGCGCATCCGTCAATGCCGTCCGGCGCTCTGCGTCGGTGGTTTTCATGGAAGATGTATACGTCTGAATGCGCGCCAGGGTTGCCCAGATATCTGCGTTATTCGGATCCATCTCCAAGGCTTTTTGATAAGAACTGATTGCAGATCCGAGGTTGCCCGAGGTGAAATGGGCATCGCCCTCAGCACTGTAGGATTGCGCAGCTCGCGTAGGAGTTGAGGTTGGCTGTCCCGCGGTTCTTAGTGTGCCACGATTCACGCCAAAATAAACCCATAACCCGGCAATAATCAGGATGGCATACAAAAATATTCGGTAAACATTATTTTCGGGCCGGCGGTAAAAAATCCGACGGCGTGGGTTGACATTCATGAGATTTAAGGAGTGGGCGTTACGGCAGGGGTATTCGCCGGTGTGCCAGGGAGAGTTGGAGCTGGTGTTCCAGAAACGAGTGAGGGTGTCGCTGCCGCTGCTTCAGTGCAAAGACGTATGCCTTCATTTGCATTGAAAACAGCTATTTCGTCGTTTGGCACGATGCTCAGAAGTTTTTGAAAGATCGGCAGAGCTTCGCCGCAGTGATTTAAACGAACCTGGACGAGCCCATAGGTGAAATAATATTCAGCAATACGCGGAGCATTGGAGACAAGTTCAAGAGGCTTAATCTCCACACCATCTGCGTCTTTACCGCCCTGCACTACCAGGGAGAGTTCTGCAGCAGCTTCCGGCCATTTAAAATTTCGGTAGTACATTACGCCCAGATTGCCACGCAAGGCGGTATCTGATGGATTGGTTTTGACTGCCTGCTGGGCGTATTGCTCGGCTTTGGCATATTCGCCTACGGTTGCATAAACACGGGAAATGTACAGGAGCGGTGTTGGGTCAGAAGGATTGAGTTGGTTAGCAATGGTCAGCGAGTTGACAGCTTTATCATACACGCCCAGCGCGCGGTAATTTCGCCCGAGGGAGACATGCACATCTGCAATATTTTTATTAATCGCGACTGCCGCCTCATACTCGCGGATGGCATCCTCGTAGTTGCCAGTTGCTTCATACACGTAACCGCGGGCGCGATGGCTTTCAAATAATCCCGGCGCCAGAGACAGGGCTATCTTTGATTCTTCGCTCATCCTGGTCAGCGCATCAAAAGGTCCCTTGCCTTCGAGATACTCATCCGCCAGCAATTCAGAATAATAAGAATGCGCCAATGCGTTGTTCGGGTCAAGCTCAAGGGCGCGCTTGATGGCTGTTTCAGATGCCAGAAAATCTCTTTGCGCCTCCAGCGCCCAACCGCGAACAGCGTGGGCAGTAGAATTGTTGGGGTTCAACAAAAGGGCATTTTCCGCGCTGGTCTGCGCTTCTTTATACTTCCCAGCCCAGACCTGGGTGCGTGCCAACGAAATATAAACAGTGGCGTCATTGGGCATGGCGCGCACGGCCTGTTCATAAGACTGGATAGCCTGTGGAAGTTTGCCCTGCTCAAACAGCTGGTCCGCCTCAGTAACAAAGGATTCTGGCGAACGCGTGGCGGTGGGTGTGGGCGAGAAACTCTCTTGCACATTCGGACCGATGACAACCCCAAAGTACATGACAAAAGCGATCGCCACCACCAGGGTGGTGATCTTGAAATAATTAAATGGCTTGCGCCGTTTATTCATGCTCCATTTACTTCCGCGTAAATACATAGGACTTTATCTTACCACCTGCGGCAAATCAGCGTCAAGCGGCCGGAGACACTGGGAGATATATGATTTTATTAAAGTTTATCACTTGCCACGCGGCGGCTTTTTAGACTAGAATGAATACATGCGTTTCGATGTTTTCACCCTTCTCCCGGATACATTTGCTCCGTATCTTCAAGCCAGTATCCTGCAAAAAGCCACAGAACGCGGGCTGCTTGAATTCCACGTGCACAATATTCGTGATTACACCCACGACAAGCATCACACTACCGATGATACGCCTTATGGCGGTGGCGGCGGAATGGTGATGAAGCCAGAACCGGTTTTTGAAGCGATCGAAAATGTTCTCAGCCAGGTTCCCACCTGTCCTATCATTCTCTTGACACCCCAGGGACGGGTATTTAATCAGAGGATTGCGTTTGAGCTGGCCGAGGAGCCACAAATTGCCCTGCTATGTGGGCGTTATGAAGGGATTGATGAGCGTATTCGTGAACATCTTGTCACCGACGAGATATCCATTGGAGATTATGTGTTGACCGGGGGTGAGCTGCCAGCGCTCATCTTAATCGATTCCATTGCGCGCCTGCTGCCTGGTGTTTTGGGCGACCCCGATGGCGCCATGGATGATTCACATGCATCCGGATTACTTGAATACCCCCATTACACCCGACCGCCAGAATTCCGAGGCTGGGGTGTACCCGAAACGCTGGTTTCGGGGGACCATGGCAAGATAACCAAATGGCGACGCGAACAGTCGCTGCTGCGCACCCTGGAAAAACGGCCTGATTTATTGGAACGCGCGCATCTGAGCCTTACCGACCAAAAATTCATAGCAGACCAGAAGCGCAAAATTTAAATTTTTGCGCTTCCTAATTTAATCCAAGGAGACTGGCATGCCACAAAAATTTTCATACGGACGGATCTTTCTGCTCGGTTTTGGTTTTTTCGGTATCTCCATTATCTGGGGTGTCTATAATGCCTTCGTGCCAATTTTTCTGGCCGATAAATTCCACCTGACGCCGATCTTGATCGGCTTCTTCATGACCCTGGATAACATTGCCGCACTGTTTATCCTGCCGCCGGTAGGAGCCTGGTCCGACCGCTTGCGGACTCCCATCGGGCGCCGAATGCCGTTTATTTTAATTGGCGCGCCTCTGGGCGCACTGGCTTTTGGGTTCATTCCGCTGGCTGCTGTCTTACCGCTATTTGTTGCCTGCACAAGCACACTGCTATTGAGCATGGCTATGTGGCGCACGCCCGTCATTGCGCTGATGCCAGATATTACCCCATCGGCCTATCGCTCACAAGCTAACGGCATTATCAACTTCATGGGCGGGATCGGAGGCATTATTTCCTTCCTGGGCGGAAGCGCATTGTATAAGCTCAATCCGGCTTTCCCCTTTTGGATGGGATCGGCGCTGGTCATTGTAGCTGCCTTGTTGGTTTTCATATTCATCAAAGAACCCCGGCAATACGGCGAGGCCGAAAAACAACCCGGCATGTTCGAAAGTTTGAAGGAAGTACTGGCGGATAGTGACAAAAGTGCTCTGCGCCTCTTGCTGGCGATTTTCTTCTGGTTCCTGGGCTATACGGCAATAGAAGCCTTTTTCACCCTGTACGCTAAAAATTACCTGGGGCTGAACGAGGCGGATGGGGCGCGCCTGCTCGGTCATCTCTCGCTCATGTTCGTGCTATTTGCGCTGGTCTCTGGCGTGATAGGAGCGCGGATTGGCCGCCGGGTGACGATTTCAATTGGCATTATCTTGATGGCATCCACTTTGATCGGGGTGTTTATTACGCCAGCCGCCACCCTGACTACAGTCCTCGGCAAAGCGCCAGTGCTGGGCAGCATCCCTGTCGTCAGCCTGTTCCTGATGACTGCAGGCGCGGCCTGGTCCTTGATCAATATCAACTCGCTTCCGATGGTGGTAGATATGACCACCGCAGCGCGCCTGGGAACTTATACGGGACTATACTACCTGTTCTCCACACTTTCAGCGATTGCGGGTCCCAACTTGAACGGTGTTTTGATCCAGGTGACAGGTAATAATTACAATTCGATCATGCTCATGGCGCCTATATTTATGGCCATTGCCTTGTGGCTCATGCTGGGTGTAAAACGTGGCGAGGTCAGCAGCGTAACATCATAAAAAAACGCCCGGAACAATTTATTAAGTGACCAATCAGTGACTATCGTCGCTTGCGCAATGTTTAAAGTGGCTGTATACTACTTCAGTAAAATTGTGACATTTGTCATGATCCACAAACCCTTTCATGCAAGAGGAGAAGAAACATGAAAAAGTTATATACTATTTTGGCCGTAATCATCGCGACGGCAATGCTGTTGACAGCCTGCGGCGCTCCAGCAACGGCAGCCCCCACGGCAGTCCCCACAGTTGAAGTTGCAAAAATTAAAGTTTGCCAGGTAACTGATACCGGTGGTATTGATGATAAATCCTTCAACTCAACCGCCTGGAAAGGCGTTTCGGATGCCATTGCCAAGTATGGCAATGTCGAAGGAAAATATCTTGAATCCCAGCAACAGGCGGACTATGAAGTCAACCTCAAAGCATTCCTGGCTGAAAAATGCGACCTGATCATCCCGGTCGGTTTTCTTTTGGCAGATGCTACCACCGCAGCCGCAACAGCCAATCCCAATCAAAAATACGCAATCATTGACGTGGACTACCTGGCATTCCCCAACCTGCGCGGCTCCGGCTTCGCAATTGACCAGGCGACCTTCCTCAACGGCTACCTCGCTGCAGGTATGACCAAGACTGGTAAGGTAGGTACCTATGTTGGTATCGCCTTCCCGGCGACCACCAAGTTTATGGATGGCTTCGCCTTGGGCGTTGCTTACTATAATCAGGCCAAGGGCAAGGATGTCAAGGTTTCGGGCTGGGACGTCAAGACCCGCCAGGGCCTGGAAGTTGGTAACTTCGAATCCACCGACGATGGCCGCAAGATGGGCGAGCAGTTGATGGATGAAGGCGCCGACATCATTATGCCGGTTGCTGGCCCCGTTGGTCTGGGCACGTTGGCTGTGATGCAAGAACGCGGTTCCGGTATGCTTATTGGCGTTGACAACGACTGGTCGTTGGCCAATCCCGACAAGGCCAGCCTTATTCTCTCCAGCGCAATGAAGAACATGGACATCTTTGTCACCGAAACCATCGGCCAGGTTATTGATGGCAGCTTCAAGGGCGAAAATTGGATCGGTAACCTCGCGAATGGCGGCGTTGGTGTTTCTTACGGTTCAAAAATGGGCGACACTATCCCCGCTGAATTGAAAGCCGAAATCGAAGCCTTAAAGCTGAAAATCCAGGCAGGCGAAATCAAGACTCTACCCGAAGGCGTCTACTAAACTCAAAATTTTCCAAAAAAGATGCAGGGCTGTTTTGGCCCTGCATCTTTTTTATTTTATGGATAACTGGAAAACAGCTTGTCAAATTATTCTTTTTCCGTGTGGTAGAATGAAAAAACTTTTCCGGTCCTGATATTTCGCTCCAATTTATTTCTGTATCCGAGGTAATCATGGAACCAGTACTAGACTTGCAAGGCATCACCAAAAGATTCCCGGGTGTTCTGGCAAATGACCATATCTCCATAAATTTGATGCGGGGTGAAATCCATGCTCTGTTGGGAGAAAATGGCGCGGGCAAGACCACGCTTATGAACATTCTCTACGGGCTGTACAAACCGGATGAGGGCGATATCTATGTAAAAGGTAAGAAATTGACTATAGATACCCCCAGCGATGCCATCCGGGCCGGGGTTGGTATGGTTCACCAGCACTTCATGCTCATCCCTGTATTTACAGTCACGGAAAACGTTATGCTGGGAGACGAATATCTAAGACCGGGCGGTTTTTTAGACAGGAAAAAAGTTGCCCAAAGAATTCGAGAAATATCCCAACAATATAATTTGCAGGTTGACCCAGACGCTTACGTGAAAGATTTGCCTGTTGGGATCCAGCAAAGGGTGGAAATCATCAAGTTATTGTTTCGCAATGCTGATATCTTGATTCTGGATGAGCCAACTGCTGTATTAACTCCACAAGAAGTAAATGAGTTGTTCAAGATCATGAAAAACCTGGTTGAACAGGGAAAATCCATTATCCTGATCACTCATAAATTACGAGAAGTTATGGAATTCGCCGACCGAACCACCGTTATTCGTGGCGGAAGGGTCATCGGGACAAACAGGCCGAGTGAGACAAATCAGTTTGAACTCGCTTCGATGATGGTCGGCAGGCAAATAGAGTTAAATTTTGAAAAAAAAGCTGTAGATGCAAAAGAAGCTATTTTGGGGGTGAAAAATCTCAAGGTATTGGATGCCCACCACCAGGTTGCTGTGCAAGAAGTTTCTTTTGAAGTGCGCGCGGGTGAAGTGCTGGGAATCGCTGGTGTGCAGGGTAACGGCCAAACAGAATTAGTGCGCGCAATAACCGGTCTGATTCATCCTGTGGAAGGAAAAATAAACCTGCTCGGACACGATATCACCTATGCAACTGTCAAACAAATCACAGAACTTGGCACGGCGCATATCCCGGAAGACCGGCAAAAAGATGGGCTCGTTTTGTCTTATTCAATCGAAGATAATTTGATCTTAAATACATGGTACAAAGAGCCATTTACCCATAATGTGGTGCTTCAACGAAACATAATTCTCGATAATGCCAAGCAACTTGTTTCCAACTTTGATATTCGTACACCAAATTCTCAAACAGCGACAAGCACGCTCTCAGGTGGTAATCAGCAGAAGGTGATCGTTGCGCGAGAGTTTTCCCGCCCGATCAAATTGCTGGTCGCATCTCAACCTACCCGCGGACTGGATGTCGGTTCCATCGAATATATCCACAAACGCATCATCGAAAAGAGAGATGATGGCTGCGCAGTTCTGCTTGTCTCCACTGAATTGGATGAAATTATGCAGCTTTCAGACCGGATTGCAGTGATGTACCGGGGGCAAATTCTCGCGATTGCGGACGCAAAAACAATTACGCGCGAAGAGATTGGCTTATTAATGGCGGGCGTTACGCCTGAAGCTCATTAAATCCTTTGAGAAGACCAGGGTATCACCATGACAAAAACGGAAGCACCCAAGAACAAACAAAGTAGTTTTTCTATTTTTATAGAAGAACTCAGGCGCAATTCTTTAACTGTAACTGTCCTGGCGATCATAACCGGCCTGCTGGCCGGTGGTCTGATCGCGGCTGTAACGACAGAGGGGGTCTACGCAGCTTTTCGTATCTCCTTTCTGGAAGGGATAAAAGCGGGCTTCATGGTATTTTGGGATACCTATAGAGCCTTATTTACTGGCTCGGTTGGCGTTCCCGCAGATATTTTTAATGCTCTGCGCTCAGGAGATGGAGCCGCAATTAACCAGGCATTCACACCATTCTTTGAATCCCTGCTTCAGTCCACTCCCTATATGTTTGCTGGGCTGGCGGTAGCGTTGGGCTTCCGCGTGGGTTTGTTCAACATTGGCGCCGAGGGACAGCTTTTTGTCGGCGCATTGGGCACAGTCTGGGTGGCAACTACCTTCAAAGGTCTACCCGGACTTGTACATGTACCGCTTTCACTTCTGGGAGGGGCCATTTGTGGCGGAATTTGGGGAATGATCCCGGGCTGGCTCAAAGCCAAAACCGGGGCGCATGAAGTGATCAACACCATCATGATGAACTACATCGCCTTTCGCTTGAGCGAATACATGTTGACTGGAATTCTTCGCGACCCCAATAAAAGTACGCCGATCAGTGCGCCAATTGAAAAAAGCGCCTGGTTACCCCGCTTTTTCGACGACCCCAACCGTTTTCATGCTGGTTTCTTCATTGCCTTGCTGATGGCATTCCTGGTTTATTGGCTTTTATTCAAAACCAGCTGGGGCTTTGAGCTCCGTACGGTAGGTTTAAATCCCAACGCGGCCCGCTATGCCGGAATGAACATTGTAAGGAGTACTGTGGTGACCATGTTCTTATCCGGCGCACTGGCGGGTCTTGCGGGAGCGAATGAAGTCCTGGGCGTCAATCACAACCTGGCGGTAGCATTTTCGTCCGGCTATGGGTTCGATAGCATCGCTCTGGCACTGTTGGGGAACAGTCATCCATTGGGTGTCGTTTTGGCAGCCCTACTGTTTGGTTTTTTGCGCAACGGAGCCATTCAAATGCAGCTCACAGCAGGCATCCCAATTGATATCATCTCAGTGCTCCAGGCTCTGATCCTTGCTTTTATTGCGGCTCCGGCCATTATCCGGACCATGTACCGCCTGAAAGACCCAAAAACCACAGACACACCCCTGGTTGCCACTCCATCAGGAGGAAAGTAAACCATGTCACAGACAAACACAGCCGTTATCCGGACTTACGAATATATCTCTCCGACGCGCCGCACGGTCATGGGCATCATTTTCCTGACCCTTTCGCTGGGAATTTGGTTCTTATTCTCACGCAGCGTGACATCTGATATTAAAACAACATTCTCTTTGTATCCTGGCGGTTCGCAGGTAATCGTTCCAGATTGGATTTTCCTCACACAACCGATGTTAAACATCTTAGCCTTTGCTGGCGCTCTATTGGGCTCCTACCAATTAGCACGTGGTTTTGGGCGACACACCAACACCGTGCTGGGAGTTGTTTCAGGCTTGTTTATCTTTGGGTTTCTGGCCTGGGGTGCGGCGGGTTCAAGCCTTAACCTGGCTGGCTTGCTTAAGGTAGCTGTAGTGCGCGCTGTCCCACTCGTCCTGGGAGCCTTCTCTGGAATCTTATGTGAACGTGCGGGTATCTTCAATATCGCCATAGAAGGGATGATGTTGACAGCCGCTTTTTGTGCAGCCCTGTTTGGAAGCCTGGTGAATATTTGGTTTGGTTTGTTCACAGCCATTCTTGCTGGAGCCTTGATGGCCTCAGCGCTGGCAGTTCTCGCAATCAAATACAAGGTAGATCAAATCATCGCTGGGACGGTAATCAATATCTTTGCGACCGGGATCACATCCTTCATGTCTGCAAAGTTCTTGCAAAAATATGAGGCATTAAACAACTCCGGTCGCTTCGGAACCTGGGATGTGCCTGTTCTTTCAAAAATTCCATTTATTGGGCCGATCTTCTTCAGCCACAATATGTTCATTTACGCAATGTTTGTTTTCATGATCGGACTGACGATAGCGCTCTTTTACACTCGCTGGGGTCTGCGTACGAGGGCTGTTGGTGAACACCCTAAAGCAGCCGACACGCTCGGGATCAATGTCAATAAGACCCGCTACATATCAGTGATCCTGGGAGGCATGATGGCGGGTTTCGCAGGCGCTTACTTTGTACTCGGCTCAGTTGGTCGCTTCGATGAGGTTATGACTGCGGGTCGCGGGTTTGTCGGTCTGGCGGCCATGATCTTTGGTAATTGGAATCCGCTTGGATCCCTGGGAGCGGGGATGCTATTTGGTTTTGCAGACTCCCTGGCTTCCAAGCTAGCGATATTAAAAGTGCCTATTCCCAACAAATTCCTTGAGATGGGTCCATACATTGTTACAATGGTTGTGCTGGCAGGTGTTGTTGGTAGGGGTCAGCCGCCCGCAGCCGGTGGAAAGCCTTACGAAAAAGAATAAACAGTCGATCAAAAAAAAGCATCCCTGAATTTGGGATGCTTTTTTTTGTGCGGTGCCAGCTGCTGTCAGAGAGAAATGGTTCCGGCAAACTACTAACTGATGGGATATTTCCCAAATTCTTCCACAGCGTCCACCATGGCTAAAATATTCTCAGGTGGCACTTCGTCCATAATGGTATGCACCGAAGCTACCATGTAACCGCCACCGGGCGCCATAATGCTGATCACACGCTTCACTTCAGCCTGTACTTGTTGTGGTGTACCGGTCGGTAAAATTCGATGTGTATCCACCGCTCCGCAAAAGGTGAGCGCATTACCGAAGCGGTTTTTTAATTCAGCCAGGTTTGACATTTTGCCTGCCGAAGTCTGGATCGGATTGAGGATATCCACGCCGATTTCAAGGAAATCTGGTATCAGGTCAAACACATCCCCATCGGTATGAAAGAATACTTTAGCTTTGGTGTGTTGTTTTATGTAGGCAATATAATCAGCATGGATTGGTTTGAGGATTTTTCGATACATTTTGGGGGACATCAGCAGGCTGTTTTGTGTTCCGATATCATCCCCGATCTTGATAATATCCAGGTTGTCGCCTGCTGCGTCCAGGAAATGCCCCATTAAAGTTTTGCATAGTGAAGCAATTTTCTTCAGAAGCGCTTCAGCGAAATCTGGATAAAGTGCAAGGTTGACCAAAAAAGTATCCATGCCCTGCATGGCAAAAGCGCGCTCAAGGGGGAACAACAGCCATGGCGTTCCAATAATGGCGTATTCGTTTTGATCTGCCAATTTTTGCGCTTCTGCTTTAACATGAGCAACACGAGATGGGTCATCCATATCCGGCCAGGGGTATTTTTCGATGTCATCCAGCGTTTTGGCATCCTTCATGGGATGAACCCCGGGGAACCAAACGCCGGGTTCCACTTCGCTTTGACCACTGCCCCAATCATCCAAAAACGGGTCGTGTTCTGGACGCTTGCGATTGCGCTCATATATCCATCGCGGATATAAATCCAGCACACCGCGCGCATCGCTGTGCAGGCGTTGAAGAACTGCTTCGTCCAGAAGAAGCGTGCCCAGTTCAGGCCAATCGTAAATATAGCGTTCTTCGGATTCGATTCCAAGCAGTTTCTTTAACGCGCGATAAGGTTTCAGCTTCATACTGGTTGTGTTACTTGTGCCAACAATGATGGGAACGCGATCCGGTTCCTCATGATTAATTGCTAATAATACGCGTTCTCTGGGGGATAGTGACATTTCGGCCTCGTTTTCAGGATCGTATGAAAAAAATTAGCGCATACAGTAATTGCGGTCTGAATAAACCACTTGTTCGGAGGCAAGGCCGTAGGCATAAATCGCCGGTGGTTGGGAATTGGAAGATGGAGCAGGGGACGCGAGAAGCATAAGAACAGAGTTTCTCAATTGATTGTCCTGTCCAGTGAGCGGGGCTCGTCCGGCGCCAATTTCGCCATCAATGTTGCGATTGTTTTCAACTGCAGCCACCACTGCTCTTTTGGGCGTTGGGTGGTCGTGTCCACCATGCGCTCAAAATCACGCATGTCGTGGAATGAAATCTTCCCGTTTTGCAAACCAATAAAGGCACTCGGGACTGTAGCTGGGGTCACTTCAGCGTCATTCGCGATGCCCTTTTTGCATTCTGCAATCAGGTATTCCAAACACAGACGTGCCAGGCGTGAAGCTTGAATGCGGTCAAAGGGCGATGGATCACCACCTTGCTGCAGATGTCCCAGCACTGCCGGGCGCACATCAAATACTGACCGACCTTCTTCCTCAAACAACGAGCAAATAAAATCGGTGGTGTAAATATTATTGGCATTTTCGGCTCGAATGAACAATCCCAGCCGTTTCCCGGCATCGAAGCCGCGGTTGAGATCGTCAATATCAGAAGCCAGCGCCTTTAAAGTGACGCCTTCCTCGTTGATATAAACTCGTTCTGCACCAGTGGCCAGGCCGCTCATTAACGCCAGGTAACCGCAGGAATGGCCCATCACTTCCACTACGAAACAGCGCCTAGAGGCCACAGCCGACTGCTTGATCTTGTCAACCGCATCGACAATATTGTTAAGGGCTGTATCCGCGCCGATGCTGAACTCGGAGCCAGGCAGGTTGTTGCTGATCGAGGCCGGCAAACATACTATCGGAATATTAAAAGCTGGGAAGTTACTGCGCTCATTGGTCAGAACATAGACAGCCTCATATCCGGTCCAGCCGCCAATGACCAATAGAGCATCGATATGATTATCCTCAATAGCGCGCGCAATGGCATACATATCGCTGCCCTTGGGAACCTTGCGGCTGGTACCCAGCACAGAGCCGCCTTGCGAAGCCCAACCGGACACGCTCATCCAGTCTAGTTCACGGATCTGGTTTCTGGACATACCGTCAAAACCATTACTAATCCCCAGCATGATGTGCCCCTGATCCAGGCCCAACCTGATGGCCGTCCGTCCGGCAGTATTCATGCCCGCGGCAGGCGCGCCGGCATTTAAAATTGCGATGCGCAGCCGTGTTTGACCCGGTTCTGGCGGATGGGGCAGGGCGCGGACCATTGTTTTTAGGGTGCTGAAGGCCTCCTTAAAACTAGCGCTTCGCAGCTCGACGGCCTGTTCATAATTTTTGGCTTCGATTGCAGCGGCCAGAATCCTGGTCTTTTCCACGCATTCCATCAGTGGATAGTGAATAATGCGATTTGCGCGCACTCCGACCAGCACAGGTTCATCATCAGCTTTTGCATTTAAGATGGTGATAACTGCCTCATACCCTAACTGGGTTGCCAGGTTACGGTCATAGGCACTGGGTCTTCCGCCACGCTGGACGTGCCCCAACGCCGTTACGCGCACTTCTTCGCCGAGACGTTCTTCCAAAAGCTTCTGCACATCCGTGCTGCCGATATAGTTGCCGTTGCGATCGCGGGCACCCTCTGCAAGAACAATAATATGATCTCGCCGGCCGGCTATTGTCCCGGCTTTCAGTCGCTCGACCATTACATCCTGCCAGTTATCGACATCTGGCGGGGATTCAGGGATCAGGACCCAGTCTGCGCCGGTAGCCAGAGCCCCATAAAGCGCCAGGTAGCCGCAGTGGCGTCCCATAACCTTGACGATAAAGGTGCGTTGGTGGCTGGCGGCTGTACTGGAGATTGCATCGATGGCTTCGGTAATGCGGTGCAGAGCACTGTCTGTGCCGATGGTCATATCCGTGCCATAAAAATCATTATCAATCGAACCTACCAGGCCAACAATCACCAGGGATGGGTGAGCCGCCGCCACTTCGGCGCTGATTGAGCCAGCATCGACCAGTTCTGCCACGAGGGACGGCCATTCCTGCCGGAAGATATGCGCTCCAGTCAGTGACCCGTCGCCGCCAATCACAATCAAACCGTCAATCCCAAGCTGGATCAGGTTAAGGACAGCTTTACGACGCCCATCGATGGTCATAAATTCTTCACTGCGGGCCGTGCCAATGATGGTGCCGCCACGTTGCAGAATCCCGCCGACTGCATTCCAATCTAGCCTGCGGATGTAATCGCCGCCTTCCACCAAACCCTGGTAGCCTTCATAAACAGCGTAAATCTGAGCATTTTTATCAATGCTGGTCCGCACTACTGCCCTGACGGCCGCGTTCATCCCTTGGGCGTCGCCCCCGCTGGTCAGTACAGCAATTCGCTTTGTGTAGGTCATCTTGATGTTAACTCCGGATGGATGGATTGGAATGTTGTCAGGTTTATTTCAACATCGGCATTTTTATACCATGCCTTTTGGCTGCCGCGATGGCAATGTCGTAACCGGCATCGGCATGACGTACTACGCCCATACCTGGGTCAGTGGTCAGCACGCGTTCCAGCCGCGCTGCTGCTTCAGGCGTACCATCTGCCACGATCACCTGACCCGCGTGCTGGCTGTAACCGATGCCCACACCGCCGCCATGATGAAATGAGACCCAGGTAGCCCCGCCGACGATATTGATCATGGCATTCAAAATCGCCCAGTCAGAAATCGCATCTGAGCCATCCTGCATCGATTCGGTTTCGCGGTTGGGACTGGCCACCGAGCCGCAATCCAGGTGATCACGGCCGATCACGATCGGGGCCTTTAAGATACCTTTGGCCACCATTTCGTTGAATTTCAGACCTGCCATAGCTCGTTCGCCGTAACCCAGCCAGCAAATGCGCGCCGGCAAACCCTGAAAGGGGACTTTCTCTCGCGCCATTTTTAACCAACGATGGAGATGCTCATCATTCGGGAACAATTCCATCACAGCTTCGTCGGTTCGATAAATGTCTTCTTTATCGCCCGAAAGCGCCACCCAGCGGAAGGGGCCCTTGCCTTCGCAAAATAGCGGGCGGATATAAGCCGGGACAAAACCTGGGAACTCAAACGCATCGCTGACCCCGTGGTTAAATGCCTGCTGGCGGATGTTGTTGCCGTAATCGAACACTTCAGCGCCCATACGTTGGAAAGCGAGCATGGCTCGGACATGCTTGGCCATGGAATCCATCGCCATTTTTTTATATGTCTGTGGGTCGCTGCTGCGCAGTTGATTTGCCGCAGCCACTGTTAGCCCGCTGGGAACATAATACAGGGCTTCGTGGGCTGAGGTTTGATCTGTGACCACATCCGGGGTTATCCCTCGCAGTACCAATTCTGCATAAATATCGGCGGCGTTGGCGACGAGTCCAATCGAAATAGGCGTGCCCGCGGCCTTATGTTCTTCGACCAGAGTCATGGCTTCTTCGAGGTTATCTACCACCAGATCAACAAACCCGATAGCACGGCGCCGTTCTGCACGTTCACGATCCACTTCTACGATCAGGCCGACCCCTTCATTCATCGTGATTGACATCGGCTGGGCACCACCCATGCCTCCCAGACCGGCAGTCAGGACAAATTTGCCCTTGAGGGATCCCCATCCCTTAAGTTTTGCTAAAGCTCCAAAGGTCTCATATGTACCCTGCAAAATACCCTGGGTGCCGATGTAGATCCATGACCCAGCAGTCATCTGACCGTACATGATCAGGCCTTTTTTAGCCAGTTCATCGAAGTGCTCCCAGGTAGCCCAGTGTGGCACCAGGTTCGAATTGGCAATCAGCACTTTGGGCGCATCTTTATGTGATTTAAAAACCACCACGGGTTTGCCAGACTGCACCAACAATGTCTCATCTTCTTCTAAATTCTTAAGCGATTCCAGTATTGCATCGAACGATTCCCAGTTACGCGCGGCCTGGCCGCGCCCACCGTAAACTACCAGATCCTCCGGTTTCTCAGCCACTTCCGGGTCGAGATTATTCTGGATCATGCGATAGGCGGCTTCGCTCAGCCAGTTCTTGCAGGTAAGCTGTGTACCGCGCGGTGCGCGGATGATACGTGGACCGGACATGATTATCTCCTCGAAAGTCAGGCACTCAATTTTGTAAAATCGCAGGGATGATCTACCCAAGATTGAACATTGTAATATAACTGAATTATACGCCCCAATAAGACATCGGAGACCGAAAGGTCTCCGATGTCTTATTGGGGCAGTGACAGCCGATATCCAGGTTCGGATAAAATGAAAACAGTTAGCTTACGGCTGAAAATTGGGCAAAATTCGTCGCTTTCAAGCGCTCCACCAGATCTTTCTGCGCATCGCACCAAATCGGACGCAGTGGGCAGTCATCCCCAAAAGAGCAGCCATTTTCTTCGTTTACACACTCATTGAGAGCGATTGGACCATCGATAGATTCGACCACATCCAACAAGGTAATTTCTTCTGGCTGTTTGGCCAGCATGACGCCACCACGCGCGCCGCGCGAAGTTTGCAGCAGACCTGCGATTGAAAGCTGCGAGATGATCTTGGCTAGGAAGGATGGCGGAATGTGCTGTTCCTGGGCTATATGACTGGTTGCGGCACGCTGATTCTGTCCCAGCTTTGAAATATAAAGCACTGCGCGAATAGCATAGTCAGCTTGACGGGTGATTTGCATAACAAACCTCTTTTATTGAACGTATGAAGTCGAAGCAGTCCTGCGAATTTTTAAACAGCGGCTTCAAACAAGTTGATTTTTCAAACACAGTAAAACGGTAAATTTCATCTATTTATGTTAATTCTATGGTCACGCGTCAAAATGCACAAGTGACCATAGTCATGGATAAAATATGACCTTTTACTCCGATTTGCTGTGACAAGTCATAAAAATAAAACAGGCTGTGCGCGATGAAGTTCTGCCCATGGATTGACCGGGGCCATCGCGCACAGCCTGTGAAGCAGGGTTATTTTTATTGCGAAATTTGCACGTTACCTGCGCCCATTTCAATGATAATCGTCAGCATCGGGCCGGAGCCTTTCTGGGTGTAGGTGTCGCCATTCTGGATCCAGCCTGCCGGAAAATTCACATTCGAGAGGCCGCTGCTTACCTTTACCGTGGCATCCACGGTTGAAGGGATCACCAGGGTCAGGTTGCTCATGCCCGAACGGACATTGACACTGCCATCTCGCTGGAATTTACCACCAAAGTCGAGGGAATAATTGCCCGCGCCGCTCTCAAAAATCAAGGTCCCAAAGTTCGCGTTGCCCAAATTTTTCAGGGTTACATTCGAAGCTCCGGTTTTATAGCTCAAAACGCTCATCTTTTCAAGATTCGGGGTAGAGAAATCGGCTGTCACCTCCGCTGCGCCATCGTTTACCGTTAGCGAGGTAAGAGCCAGCCCGCCAAAGTCGAAGTTACCTTCATAAGCGCCGGAATTGATGGTCAGCGTCATTGGAACGGAACCCAGCTTTAGGTCCCATTCGTTCTTTATATCATTCAAAACCGGGAAACCGTTCACGTTGTAATCGCCCTGGCGAATGCTCACATTTCCACCTTCGGTTTTGATCTCTGGTTTGAAATCGGAAACATTGTATTTGGCAACGCCATCCAATAAGTTTTTTGAACCGGGAGCCAGAGTCAACTTACCTGCGCCAAATGAAAGACTCAAGCTGGCTTCGCCATCAGGAACTTTCACGGAAATCTCGTCTGTAATGTCCGGTCCGGGTGTCTTGGCATTTGGAAAATTGGTTTGAAAGCCGCAAGCCAACGTAGTCAGCGCCAGCGTAAGTATGGCTAATACGAATTTTGAGGTGGTCCCGGTTCCAGTACGTAGTTTGTTCATGATTCATCTCCTGAAAATGATTCCGGCAGAACGGTTTTGTTTAACTTTACGTTTCTCAGCCTAAAAAGTTGCAGAGGGCTGTTTGATCGCGCCGCCCGCATTGAACAGCATCCCAGCCAGCAGTTCGCAAGCCAAGTCTGGGGCACAGATGCGCTGGCTGCCAGTTACAACCTGGTCAGCAGAACCAGCGGAGCCAATCCAATGGCCAGGTACTTCTGCTTCGGAAAAAGGTGCCGGCATTGCCACAAATGCATATCCAGCCCCGATCCAAAATTCTGGGCGACACCGGGCGAAAAATCAAAAAAACAAGCCGTGGACCAGTTCGTGGAACAGGGGGTTTACTGTCCGATGCAGTTATAATTAAACCATGTTTTATATTCGCTGCTCTAATCTGCTGGGTCCTGCACGCCAGATACGAGATGGCGCCATTCTGTTGGATGGGATTAAGATAATTGGCGTTGACTCAGCTTCCATGCTTAAGCCTCCGCGAGGCGCCCGGATACTGGATGCTCCTGGACTAAGCGTTGCGCCGGGTTTCATCGATTGGCAGTTTAATGGTGGCTTTGGATTGGATTTTACCGAGGCCCCAGAAAGCATCTGGGAGGTGGCTGCGCGCCTGCCAGAACATGGCACTACGGCATTTCTGCCAACGATTATCACGGCTCCGTTGGAAGTCTATGCTGCTGCGCAGGCAGTCTTGTTGGCAGGCCCGCCGGAGGGATTTCGCGGCGCTCAGCCGCTTGGGCTACACTTCGAAGGTCCTTATCTTAATCCATCCAAGAAAGGCGCGCATAACCCAGTGTATTTGCGCAGTCCTTCGGTAGATGAAACCCGGAATTGGTCACGAAAAAATGGCGTCTGGCTGGTTACCCTGGCACCAGAACTGCCCGGGGCGCAAGCCTTGATCCAGGCGCTGTGCCAAAAGGGGGTGGTTGTCAGTGCCGGGCACAGCCTGGCAACCTATGAACAGGCTGTGGAGGCTTTTGCCGCGGGTGTAAGCTGCGCGACCCATTTATTCAACGCTATGCCGGCGTATGATCATCGCGCGCCTGGCCTGATTGCCGCCAGTTTGCGCGAAAATACACTCACCGTTGGCCTGATCCCGGATGGCATCCATATCCACCCGGCTATGGTGGCGCTGGCCTGGAAATACAAAGGTCCGCGCCACATTGCCATCGTTACAGATGGTATGGGCGCATTGGGTATGCCTCCGGGAATGTACGCGCTAGGGGATTTTCAAGTGATAGTGGATGAAATTTCTGCCCGACTGGAAAACGGGACGTTGGCCGGTAGTATCGTGCACATGGATCAGGCTGTGCGCAACCTGATTACCTTTAGCGGCTGCAGCCTGGCGCAGGCGGTTGGCGCCGCCAGCGCAAATGTCGCCAGGCTGACCAGGGCGCGCTCCAAGGGCCGCCTGCAACCTGGCGCAGACGCGGACCTGGTGTTGTTGGATGAGAAAGCCAATCTGATGGGTACTATCGTGCGGGGAGAATTGGTTTTCTCAAGGATGTAGTAGATATTAAGAAACCAGACTGGTTTTATACCACCCAGCCTTTTGGGAAGTGATTCTTCAACGTTCCCTGGACACCCTTACCCCAACCAATAGGAAAGCCATTGGCTGTAACCACTGTCCAACCGAGGGCTGTTTCTGCGGGAAGGCTCTCGCCACGCAGGTAGGCTGCCATTTCACGGCTGTCAACGGGCAGGTCGAAACCATTTTTTATTTGCCCTGGTTTCAAGAATAAAGCCAGCGGGTGAGCCGGTTCAAAGCGATCTTTTTTAAATGATCCAAGCCAGATACCGGGATGAACGATGCGTAAGCGCCCAAAATCCGGGGTCAGTTCAGGGAGATAATAGAGCCGCTCGCCGGTCACTTGCAGCCTGTCATCCGGTAAATCGACCAACAGCGCTGCGGATGCAAATCCATGCCAATGTCCAGCTGCTTGTTTGGAAAGACTGGGCAACCAGGCGGCCCGGACCTGGGTCTGCTCAACCTTGTTTTTTCTCTGCAAGAGGCAGGCAAAATGTCCCTCACCGCTCAAGCGGTGAGGAAATAAACGCACTGCGCCGGCGAGTGCGGGCCTGGCATTAATCCATTCCGGTTTGCCCCTGGAAAACCCTGGGAATTGGGGCAGTTGAATTACTTCAAAATCGGGAAAATCCTGCAGCAGTTGGGCGATGACGCCCTCATCTTCTTCCGGCGCAAAGGTGCAGGTGGAATAGAGCAAATACCCGCCTGCCCGCACCAGCTTGGCGGCTACATGCAGAATGTTTTTCTGCCGCGCGGCGCAGCCCGCCACCATCTCGGGTGACCAGTCAGCACGCGCACCCATATCCTTGCGAAACATACCCTCGCCAGAGCAAGGCGCATCGACCAGCACGCGGTCGAAGTATGGCCCGAAGTGGTCAGCCAGTCGTTCTGGTGACTCATTGGTGACCACAATGTTCCCCGCGCCCCAGCGCTCCACATTTTGGGCCAGGTGCCCAACCCGTTTATTTTTGATCTCGTTAGCGACAAGCAGTCCTTCGCCTTTCATCAGCGCTGCCAAATGCGTTGTTTTGCCGCCAGGAGCGGCGGCCAGATCCAGCACCCGCTCACCAGGTTGTGGGGCCAGCAGTTCGGCGGGTGACATCGCCGAGGGATCCTGCAAATAGTACAGTCCGGCTGCATGGTAGGGATGAAGCCCGGGACGTTCACCACCAGTCAAGGTGAACGCGGATGGACACCAGGGCACAGCCTCGCCCAATAGAAAAGGCGAAATGATTTGGAACTGTTGCGGAGTCAACTTGAGGGTATTCACGCGTAAGCCGGATTTTGGGGTGGCATTGAGAGACTCGGCAAAAGCGGGAAATTCATCTTCACCAAGAAAGTTTTTCATCCGATCCAGAAATATGGCCGGGATTGGCACAGGCGAATTAATAGGCATGCCCTAATTATAAGGTGTAAAATAGGCCCCATAATTAGGAGCCTTGTTGATTGCCACAGCCTGCATAAATACCAAAAACCCAGGCGAAAAAGCCTGAAAAAGTTCCTGGAGCGATAGGATGCGCTTTGAAGACCTGAATTGGATGGATGTTGAAAATTATCTCAAGCATGAAGACCGCTTGATCCTGGTGCTTGGCGCGACTGAGCAGCATGGTTACCTGAGCTTGCTGACCGACATTCGCATCCCGATGGCGCTGGCGGATGCCGCTTCTCAGGCCAGCGGCGTGTTAATCGCACCGCCGTTGAATTTCGGCTGTTCGCCGTATTTTCTGGCATACCCGGGCACCTTGAGCCTGCGGGTCTCCACGCTAATTGCTGCCATGGAAGACATCGTCCGCTCGGCCTACCAGACCGGTTTCCGCCGAATCGTGGTGCTGAACGGCCACGGCGGCAATAGTCCTGCGCGTACTCAATTGATGGAAGTTGCCAACAGCCTGCCTGATCTCCGAATGCGCTGGTATGATTGGTGGTTGTCGCATTCGGTTGAAATAGTGGGGGTAAAATACGACCTTAAGCCAAGTCATGCCAACTGGCTGGAAGCGTTCCCCTTCACGATTGTGAGTGAATTGCCTGAAATACCAAAAGCGCCGCCCAGCGTACCAGGGATTATGGATGCAAAAACTGCGCGCCAGGTTTATGGTGATGGTTCTTTTGGCGGGCATTACAAAGTTAGCGACGATGTGATGCGCGAATTGTTTGCTGCCTGCCAAGAGGATATTTTACAGTTGTTGAAATTTGAATAATCCGGTACAATCCTGTCGGGATTCGGGTATTTATGCTGACCGAATATTTGGGGGATGTGGAATTGAAGAAAACCGCTCTTGCTTAAAAGATGTCTGTTTAGTATAATCAATCGATTGATATCCAAACGTTAAAACTTAGCCCCCACGCGAGCGTTTGAGGCAGAAGTCTCATTCGCTTGCGTTTCTGTGTCCCTGAAATTGATTTGAACACAAGAAAAGGGCATAAACGGAACTATTCCCAGGAGGACTCCATGGAAACCAAAGGCCTGACCGCTCTACGCATCAGCCTGGCTTCGCCCGATACGATCCGTTCTTGGTCGTATGGCGAGGTCCTCAAACCGGAAACGATCAATTATCGGCGTTTACGTCCGGAAAAAGATGGCTTGTTCTGTGAGGCCATCTTTGGACCGACTCGCGACTGGCAGTGCTATTGCGGAAAATATAAGAATCCGCGTTATAAAGGCATTATCTGCGATAAATGCGGCGTGGAAGTCACCCGCGCTGCCGTCCGCCGTGAACGCATGGGCCATATTGGCCTGGCTACCCCAGTTGCGCACATCTGGTATACCCGCCGCATCCCCTCCTATCTGGGGCTGCTTTTGGATATCTCTCGCCGCAACCTGGATCGTGTGCTGTATTTTGCGCAGTATATTGTTACTTATGTGGATGAAGATTCTCGGCAGAAGGCTGTCAAACGTCTTGAAGATGAAATAAATGTCTCAGAACGCGAGCAAGCGACACTGATCAACTCCAAGATTGCTGAAGTAAAGACTCAGCGTGATCATAAAGTCAATGAGCTGAACCAACGCAAGGTTGATATCGACCGTTCCTATGATGAGCAAATCGCTTTGCGTCTTGAACCAGTCATTCAAGAAGGCCAGCGGCTTGAAGCGCAACTGCAGGAACAGAATGGCGTTGCAGCCTCTAAGGCAATTGTATTCACCACAACTGGCGAAACAATTGTCGCGGCGGGTGAGGTCATCGCTAATGGACACATTTCCAAGGTACAGAAAAGTGTTCGCGAACGCCTGGAGAGTCTTGAATCTGAGCTAAAAGATCAGAAGTTACGCGAGAGCGAACATATCAAAATGGATACTGAGCGCCTCAAAGCCGAGGCCGCTGAGCAAATGGAAGCCCTGCGCAACCAGCTCGAAGATCAGGCTTCGTCGAATCAAAACAATACCTCGCATTCCCGCGAAGAGTTGATGGAACTGCGCCCTTTCACTTTCTTGAGCGAAACTCGCTATCGTGAACTTAAGTCGCGCTGGGGACAAGTCTTCCGTGCCGATATGGGCGCTGAGGCTTTTTATGATATTTTGGGCCGGCTGGATCTGGATAAACTCTCGGAAGAATTGTGGCGTGAAGTACGCACGACCAAGTCAAAACAGAAACGCAAGAAAGCCACAACCAGACTTAAGGTTGTGGAAGCTTTCCGCCGCTCGGGGAATCACCCGGAGTGGATGATCTTGACAATTTTGCCGGTTATCCCACCCGACCTGCGCCCGATGGTGCAATTGGATGGCGGTCGCTTTGCTACGTCAGATTTGAATGATCTGTACCGCCGCGTGATCAACCGCAATAATCGCCTAAAGCGACTGCTCGAACTTGGCGCGCCGGACGTGATCGTGCGCAACGAGAAACGCATGCTGCAGGAAGCAGTCGATAGCTTGATTGACAATTCACAACGTGGCAAGGCGCTCAGTCGTCGTGGCCGCCGCGAGTTGAAGTCTTTGAGCGATATGCTCAAAGGTAAGAAAGGCCGTTTCCGTCGCAACTTGCTGGGCAAGCGCGTAGACTATTCTGGGCGTTCTGTGATCGTAGTTGGCCCGCAGTTGAAGCTTTACCAGTGCGGGTTGCCCAAGAGCATGGCGCTGGAACTGTTCAGACCGTTCGTCATCGCCCGTCTGGTGCTGCACAATTACGCTGCGAACGTGAAAGGCGCGCGTCGCCTGATCGAACGCAACCGTCCTGAGGTGTGGGAAGTGTTGGAAGAGGTCATCAAAGACCGCCCGGTGATGTTGAATCGTGCGCCCACACTACACCGCCTGGGTATTCAGGCCTTTGAGCCGCTTCTGATCGAGGGCTCGGCTATTCAACTTCACCCGTTGGTCACCACTGCTTTCAACGCGGACTTTGACGGCGATCAGATGGCTGTGCATGTGCCACTCTCGGACAAAGCAGTTGCAGAAGCGCGTAAATTGATGCTGGCTTCAAAGAACCTGTTGAAACCCGCCGACGGCGAGCCGATTATTTCGCCTTCAAAGGACATGGTTCTGGGCGTCTACTATTTGACCATGACTGATCGCCATCCTCACAAGGGCGACGGGCGTATTTTTGGCGAATTTGATGAAGTTGATCTCGCCTTCCAGTTGGACCAGGTGGACGTTCATGCCAATATTAAACTGCGCGCCCAGACCTGGTATAGCGATGATGGCACACGCCTGCCTGAAATGGAAACGCGTATGCTGGATACGACCGTTGGGCGTGTATTGTTCAACCGTATCTTGCCGCTTCATGTTCAATTTGTGAATGATGTCCTTGAAAAAGGTGGCGTGAAAGATCTGATCGCCGAAGTATATGAAATCTGCGGACAGGAAATCACCACTAACGTGGCGGATGCGGTAAAAAATATTGGCTTTACTTACGCAATGCGTTCTGGTATCACTCTGGCAGTATCTGATATTGCCGTTCCAGCGAAAAAAGCCGGCATCATCGCTGGCGCGCTTAAGGAAGTGGAAGTCGTCCAGCGTGATTTCCGGCGTGGTTTGCTGACTGAGCAGGAACAGAACGAACGCATTATCCAGGTCTGGCAAAAAACGACCAATGATGTTGCCAAGGAAGTTAAACTGAATATGGATCCAAGCGGCAACCTCTCAACAATGGCCAGTTCTGGGGCAACCAAAGGCGGCTTTGGCCCAATTTCACAATTGGCCGGCATGCGTGGTCTTATGGCAGACCCCTCGGGACGTATCATCCCAATGCCAATTAGCTCAAACTTCCGCGAAGGCCTGACAGCCCAGGAATATTTCATTTCAACGCATGGTGCGCGCAAAGGCCTGGCCGATACTGCTCTCCGTACAGCTGATGCTGGTTACCTGACTCGTCGTTTGGTGGATATTGCCCAGGATGTGATTATTAATGAGATTGACTGTGGTACCCAAGAAGGTATTTGGATCCGCAAGTCAGATGATGTAGCTGGCCAGGCACTTTCAAGCCGCTTATATAGCCGCTATGTAGCCGCGCCAGTATTCGACCCGGCTACCGGTGAAATGCTGTGCGATCGTGACGAAATGATGGACCATGAACGCGCGCGCAAAATTGCTGTGGCAGGCGTCACCGATGTGAAAGTCCGTTCGGCGATGACCTGCGAATTAACCCATGGTATCTGCGCGATGTGCTACGGTATCGACCTGGGCCGCGGAGCGACCGTTGAAATGGGATCGGCAGTTGGTATTGTTGCGGCCCAATCCATTGGCGAACCCGGGACCCAGTTGACTCTGCGCACCTTCCATACCGGTGGTGTGGCTGTAGGCGGTGGTGGCGACATCACGACCGGTCTCCCCCGCGTGGAAGAACTCTTTGAAGCTCGCAAAACTCCAAAGGGTGAGGCGGTTGTCTCTGAAATTGAAGGTGTGGTGCATATCCTCCAGTCAGATAAGTATAATGATCTGCGGATGGTACGTATCGAACACGCTGAAATGGTGTCTGATGCTTATGATGTTCCGGAAGAATGGAACATTGAGGTAAAAGACGAAGGTGAAGTAAAGGCTGGCGAGGTGTTAGCCACTCTTGGCGAAGCTACGATCGCATCACAGCATGCTGGTCGTATTCGCGTCGATGGGCGGCAGGTTTTCGTCTCTTATGAACAGCGTGAAGAAGTGGAGCATGAAATTCCATCCACACTACGCCTGTTATTAAGGGATGGCGAGCGTGTGACTGCTGGTCAACCGTTGACTGAAGGATCGCTTAACCCCCATCGCATTCTGCGCATTCAGGGTCGCGATGCCTGCCAGATGTACCTGATGACCGAAGTGCAGAAGGTCTATCGCT
>CAZHWV010000056.1:0-23985 GCA_964536185.1 uncultured Anaerolinea sp.
AGATGACGCAGATTACGCAGATTTTAAGAGCATTTTTTGGGCATTTTAAGTACCTTTGAAGTTGGATTCTTGCACAATAAGCAAGAAAATAGGTCACAGATGACGCAGATTACGCAGATTTTAAGGGCATTTTTAGGGCATGAAAACCTGAACTATTGTTGATTACAATAATACTGTGTTTCTACGGTCATCTTCTTTGCCGTTTAGGTTCCAAGCCTGGTCTGGAAAGTGAGTTTTGCACTTTTGCCATTAAAGTTCTTGAAAATCTTCGAAATCGGTTGCCAGGATGAAATCCAAGGTGTGACTATGGCTGATCAGCGCGACCCACAGACCTTTGCCATTATTGGCGCAGCGTTGGAAATTCATAATCAGTTGGGACATGGATTTTTGGAAGCGGTCTATCAGGAAGCGGCGTTGCTCGAGTTTGCTCTGCGGCAGATTCCGTTCGAGCGCGAGACTTTGTTCGAATTGCGATATAAAGGAACGTTGTTGAATACCTGTTACCGCGCCGATTTCGTATGTTTTGGTTCGATCATCGTGGAATTCAAGGCGCAATCGCTGCTGACCCGTGTGGACGAAGCGCAGGTATTGAATTATCTCAAAGCCACCGGTTATCATCGTGGTTTGTTGATAAATTTTGGTGCGGCGAGTTTGCAGCATAAGCGTTTGGTATTTGGTTACGCTAATAGTTAATTCAGAGAAAGTTATCACAGATGTCACAGCATTTTTTCCACAGATGACGCAGATTTCACCGATTTTAAAGGCATTTTAAGTTCTTAAATATTTTGTGATCTGTTCCATCACGCAAAGCGGTTGTTACTTGTCCTAAAAAATGTTCTTAAAATCTGTGACATCTGCGAAATCGGTGGATATAATTTCTTGCTTTTTTTAGATCCAATTTATAAGAAAAGATAGTCATGGAGGTGAATCAGTTATGATGTCAGGTTACGGGTTTATGATTCTTGCGGATGCTATCTTGACCCTGGTATCCATTTTTTTTAGCATGATCTTGCGGCTTGAAATACTGCATAGCGGCTATTCCTTATTTGGCTATTTTCTCTGGCAAATAGGACCTTTTATTCTTTTTTCCGTTATCCTGCGCCCGGTGGTATTTTATTTCACCGGCATTTATAAACATTTGTGGCGCTACGCAACCTGGCGGGATTATTCAAGGTTGGCAGCCTCCATCTTGTCAGGCTCAATTATCCTTGCGCTGGTCACCCTGTTCATTCTCTATCCTTTGTGGATGAATACCTTCCCGCGCTCGTTATTGATCCTTGAAGGCATATTCAGCCTGTTGTTCCTGGGCGGCTGGAGGTTGATTCTAAAATTATCGGAACGCTACCCAAGCGATTTAAAATGGGATAAAAAAATATTTACAGATTTCAGGCGCGTGTTGATCGTTGGGGCTGGGTCTGCAGGCGCCCAAATGGCCCGCGAACTGTGGGACAATCCGCAACTGAACCTGCGGCCGGTGGCCATGTTGGACGACGATGCCCTAAAAATCGGCAGAAAAACTCAGGGGCTGAAAGTTTTTGGACCCCTGGTCAGCTTACCTGAGGTGATCAAGCGCGAACAGATTGATGAAGTTATCATTGCCATCCCCAGCGCTGCCGAGCAAACAATTCAAAATCTAAGGCACACCTGCCAGGTGGCGAAAGTCTCGTGCTCGGTGGTGCCTGCGTTGAGTGAAATTCTGGGCAACTCGGCCGATAGTTCCTTTTCAAAGTTCCGCCTGCCGATGTCGCTGCCGCAAATCACCGGGGAGGAAATCCACGCGGTCGTCAAGGTCATGCAATCACGCAATTTAAGCATCGGCGCGCAAACGATCGCTTTTGAAAAATCTGCGGCAGAGGTAGCCGGGGCAACCTATGCTGTGGCAGTTTCGAATGGCACATCCGGCCTGCACATGTGCATGATCGCGGCTGGGATTGGCCCGGGTGACGAAGTCATTACCTCGCCGTTCAGTTTTGTCGCTTCGGCCAACTGCATCCTGTACGAGCAGGCCACACCGGTTTTTGTGGATATTGATCCGGCAACGTTGAACATTGATCCGGCCAAGATCGAGAGTGCGATCACCAGTCGAACTCGCGCAATCCTCCCCGTCCATATTTTTGGACAACCGGCGGATATGGATCCTATTCTGGCGATCGCCAAACAGCATAAATTGCTGGTGATTGAAGATGCCTGTGAAGCCATCGGGGCAGAATATAAAGGACAGCGCGTCGGCGCGCTCGGCAAAGCTGGAGCGTTTGCCTTCTATCCCAACAAGCAGGCCACCGCCGGCGAAGGGGCCGTGTTGGTGACAAACGATGAAGAATGGGCAAACCTTTTTCGCAGCTTAAGAAATCAGGGGCGTGACCAGTTTGACGAATGGTTGGTGCACAGCCGTTTAGGCTATAACTATCGCCTGTCTGAATTAAATGCTGCCGTGGGCATGGTGCAGTTGAAGCGGATCGAAGAACTTTTATCCAGGCGCGAGAGTGTCGCAAAAGAATATACACAACGCTTGAGAAAGATTGAAGGGGTTGCCCCGTTAGAATTGGCCGCGACGACTACGCGCATGAGCTGGTTTATCTATCCCGCCCATTTTGCTAAAGGGATTAATCGCAACCTGGTCATGTCCCTTTTGGCTGAACGCGGCATCCCCTCACGGCCCTATTTTTCGCCGATCCACCTGCAGCCCTTCTACCGGAAACGGTTTGGGTTTTCTCCCGGGACCTTTCCGGAATGTGAACAGGCCGGCAATTCATTTTTAGCCTTGCCCTTCTATACGGATATGAAACCTGAAGAGGTTGCGCTGGTGTGTGATACTCTGGCGGAAGTTGTTGAAAAAAGTAAGACCTCGAGCAGCATCGCTTAGGTTTTTCCGCTGATCCATCCCATGTTTCACACCGGGACTTTATTGATCCCGTCAGGCAAGCAATAACCGGCGCTATCAAAAGCGACCATCTGAACCAGATGGTCGCTTTTTGTTTTAAAACACAGGTTTTATCAGTGGGTAGGCACTCTGTATACCACCCATTTATGGCAAAGTACTGATCCAGCTTTCAATTTCAGCCATGTTGGCGACTGGGGTCACTTTGAGAGCCTCGTTGGCCAGAGCGCGCGCCTGGATGGGATCATCCAGTTTCAGGTACAACTCGGCCATGCGCCGGTAGACGAGCCATAATTCCATGCCAGGCGCGCCGCCAATGACTGCCAACTGGCGATACTGCTCAATGGCCGGAAGGTATTGGTTGGTGGCTTCATAGGCGCTGGCCAAGCCCAGGTACAGCCCGCTTTCCTGGCCGCGGCTCAGGCCGGCCAGGTAAGTATCAATCGCTTTCTTGTAAAAGTCTTGCTGCGCGCTGGGATCGGTTGCGCTGCGCGCCAGCAGGCTGTACAGATCGCCCTGGCGTTGGTTGAGCTGGCTCCACTCTGCGCTCAGCGTCCCGTTATTCGGACTGAGCCTCAGCGCACTCCGGTAATACTGGTCGGATAGTTCATAATGCTTCTGTTGGTCAACCAAATTGGGGCTCAACCTGGCCCACCGTTCTTGGAGCCGGGCCAGGTTGGCAGTGTATTCGGTATAAAGCGGGTTCAGCTTCTGGGCCTTCTTGAGCGCTGTTTCGGCCTGATCCAATACGTTTTCCAGCCCGGCCGGGTCAGTTTGAACCGCCGCAAGACCTAAATAGGCTTGGGAAAATCCCGTGTAATAACGGGCTTGATTGGGCGCACGTTCGAGCGCAGCCTGGAAGAGTGGTAAAGCGGCTTGCGGCTGACCAAGCCCGTAAAACCCCTGGGCATTTTTATAGAATATGTCGGCCTGGATAACCCTCAGATTCAGGATGACGATCGCGATGATAGCCACCACCGGCAGTACAGCCGAGGCCACAGTCACACGGACGGATCGTCCGCCCGTCCGCGCGGAGTCCGGCCAAGTAGCCGGCAGCGCAACCGCCCAGCCCAGGACGAGCAGCAGCCAAATCAGGTAATAGCCTGTCAACAGATTGGCAATACTGCCAATGGCGCCCAGCAGCATCGCCAGGCCGTTGGCCCGAGCGTTGACTGTATTAATCGCGAGTTGCGCAGCCTGGAAAAACCACGCCAGACCGGCCAGCCCCAGGCTAAGCCCGAGGCCGAGGCCGACCTCTTTCAACACGGGTCGCCGGGCTGTACCGCCGGAAGTCTCTTCGAGGGTCGCCAATACGCTACTGATCAGCCAGGTAGTCAACAGCAGACCCAGAATCCCGTAAGGCTTTAGCACCCAGGTGGAGTGCAGCGCAGTCAGCGACTCCGCCAGGACTTCGCCAGCCTGAGTGCTGCCCAACGAATTACTGATGAAATCGAAGCCCATCGTGATCAAGATGGCCGATACCATTCCCACGCTGGCCCAGATCGATCCCCAATTGTATTGCGCGCTGCGGGCTGCCGTCGCACCCGTCAAACGAGCCTTGCGCCGCAGGGGCTGCGCGCCAGCGATTGCTTGTTTAGCCCCTGCGCTGGTTTTTAAGGCAGTGCCTACTGACAAAATCAGGCCGGTAAGGATCCAGAAGTAAGTACGTGAGGCGACAACGGCAATGCCGAACTGAATCTCGGTAAAGTGGGCCACAATGGCGGAAAACAGGCTGATTAGAACAACGCCGCGCCAGGAATCCACGACACTCAGCGCCGGCTGGGATTCACTGGCCGGCGGACGGCGCACAAGATCGACCAGCGCATAAAGGGTCAGGAAGCTGATCAGACCAAGCAGCATGCCGAAAGGCAGCCCCATGCCAAAGAACTCGGGACCCAGCCAGGCGACTAACCCTGCCGCGCCGGCCACGCCACCGCCCAGCAACAAGGCCATGAAGACCAAGCGGCGCCGGGACGTGGCCACCAGGCCAGTCCATTGGAGCGCGTAGTAAAATATGGCCACAAACAGCCCGAACTGGGCCACCAGCCCAAGCCCACCGCCGAAAACCAGCGTATCCCAGGTTTCATTGTGAGAGCGGTCAACAACGCCACCTATAATAGCGCTTTGTTCTGGCGCATAAAAGCGGTTGCCGGCCGCAGACAGCGCCTCCGGCCCGTAACCAATCAAAGGCCGCGAAACGTTAAGCCTGTCGACCTGTCCGTCCGGAAACACCAGCGGAGGATGGGGGGCTATGAGCTTGACCACGCCGCGCCAGATTATTATGCGCAATTGCCCCGATCCCATGCCGCCTTTGACTTCTCCTAACATGCTGGAAAAGCGTTCCAGACCAGGTAGGACACGCAGGGGTTCAAGAGGACCGTTGGGAATGTTCAAACCAATGATAAAAACCACCACCAGGCTCGCCAGTCCAAAGTTAAAAATGGCCAGTAGATTCTTGCGCAAGAAGAGCGCCAGCAGGAAGAAGAAAAAGAACAGCCCGGTCAACAAGCCCAACCAGGGACCGCGACTGTCGCAGAAAAAAATGGCGCTCAGGTTGGCGGTTCCAATGCAGAGATAAAGTATACAGCGCATGACGTTGCTACGCAGGTTCTCCGCCTGACTCAGGCTGGTCCTGAAATAAGTGACCACCCGGCCCAGCGCGGCGAAGGTAGGCATGATCAAGTAAGCCCCAAGGAAAATGGGATTGCCCATGGTACCCGATGGACGCGCAACCGTACCATAGAAAAACGGCATGGGGTCCATTTGAAAACGCTGGAGAATGCTGTACAGGCTGATGGGCAGGCTGGTAAGGATGACAGCGGTAAGGATTCGCTCAACCTGTGCACTTTGGCGCAGGTTGATTGCTACCGCCGCAAAAAAGACGATGTACGAAAAAGTGGAGAGGGTGCCCTGCATGCGCTCGTAGGAACCCAGCCAGCTTGTGTAGGGCGCTACCGAAAAAAATGTAGAAACCAGGTAGAAGAACACAAACGCACCGACCGGCGCTACCAGCGGCAAGCCGAGCACGGTCGCCAACATGCTGCGTTCCGAGACAATCCCTTGTTTGAAGTTCAGACTGCCTTCGTTGATAAGCTTGACGACCCAGGCAGCCAGCGTCAGCAGGGCTAGCGAGCGCACCAGCGCCACCTTGTCAGGCTCAAAGACATTATTCGATTCGATGTTGAAGTATAAAGGGGGGACAATCAGTGCCAGCAACCAGCAGGCTTCCATGACCCCCTCACAATAACGACTGAGTTTGGTTGGCATACTAACAATATTACCCTGAGAAAGCGCATTCTGCAAGACGAAAATGCGCCAAGTCGCGGAAGAGATCCGAGCCAAATGGCCGGTGATTGAAGGGAAGGAGATCGTCCAGGTGTGGAAAAAGGAGGTTGGCCAAAATCCGGATAGCAGGCAAACAAAAAGGGCGACCCGGTTGGGTCGCCCTTTTTGTTTGCCTGCTGGTGATAATTACTTGGCAGCTTCTTCTTCCTTCTTGCCTTTTTCGATGACGTCCGGCTCGATAACTTCAGGCAGGACTTCAGCGGCTTCTTCGTGGGTGGCGGTGGCGACGGCAACCATTTCATCCACGTCGGTCAGCAGGGTCACTCCGGAGGGGATGACCAGGTCGCGGACGTGAATTGCATCGCCGATCTTGACCAGAACGCTCAGATCAACTTCAATGCGCTCAGGCAGATCGTTTGGCAGGGCTTCGACTTCAACGTGTTCCATGTTGTTGACGATGGCCGCGCTGAATTCTTTGATGGCCGGGGCCAGGCCGTGGAAATGCAGGCTGACTTCGGCGCGGATGGTTTCGGTCAGCGAAATCGCTTGAAAATCGATATGGGTATAAACGTTTTTGATGTAATTCTTCTGCTTCTCGCGCACCAGGGCCGGGATCATTTTCCCTTCCAGATCGATATTGACGATGCTGGAGGAGGTCAGATGAGGGATGACCAGAGCGGCGTTGTGGGCTTCGAGGGTGATGGCCGTGGGTTCAACGTTGTGACCATAGACGACACCCGGAAGCAGTCCGGTGCGGCGTAATTGGCTGACCTGCTTGCCGATCACGGTGCGTTTGGTTGCTTTTAAGACTACTTTTTCCATTTTCAATTCTCCTTGGGCGCCTCTCACCCTGAACGAACCACCGCCAGGATTACCTTCGCCACGCTATATTTTATGGCGGCAGGATCACCGCACATATTGATTATTTATTGCGACCGAAGAGCAGCTTGCCAGCCAATAAGATCAGCCCGGTCACAGCGCCGGCAACCAACCCGGCCATCAGGGCTGTGCGCCCATCCAGGGTGGCGTTGACATTGCCATGGACTTCACGGCTGATGAGAATGCCGGTATGGATGTTCTCGGCCTGCACATCTGTGCCAACAAGGGCAATGGCATTGACTTCCTTGTTGGCCATGGAGTTTGCCAGAACAAGGGCGGCCACGCCATTGAAGCTAAGGGTGTCTGCGCGCAGGCCACCTGTAAAACAGTCGGTCAGCGCGGCTTGCTGGCTGGCCAGCGTGCCAATGATCGAATCGCGGGCATGCACATCACCGGCCTGGAGCGTGCCAACCAGGGAGGTTTGCAGGTCAACTTCCTCAGCGTTTAATTGCTGGACGGTGGTCTGGCTGGCGCGAACCAACTCAGCCTGGACAGTCTCAACGCTGACCTGGGAGAGATTGACGATCTGGGGAACTTCGGTCTCAGCGGGCTGGGATGTGGTCATTGGATCCTCCGAGAAGCTTTGTCCTTGCCCCAGGGGCAGGCGGGCGACAACGGTGTAGGATTTTAGCCCTTCGCGCCAGAAACGTCAAGGAAATACCCGCGGATGCGCCTAACTTGGCACCGATGCCTGTATAATTGCAGGCATGCGTCGATACCTTTACTTCACTGTGTTTATATCCGGCATGACTGCCCTGGCGGCGGAATTTGGCGCCTCGCGCCTGTTGCAAACCATCTATGGTTCGAGCAACCTGGTGTGGGCGAGTATCATCGGGCTGATCATGATCTATTTCGCGGCAGGTTACAGCCTGGGCGGGCGTTGGGCCGATCGTTCACCTGACCCGCGAACGTTGTTCAGCCTGCTGGCCTGGGGCGCTTTTGCGCTGGGGATCGTGCCCTTCATCGCCGGGCCTGTTTTGCGCCTGGCAGCGGCTGCGTTTGATATTCTCAGCCTGGGAGTAGTCCTGGGTTCCTTTGCCGGAACGCTGGTGTTGTTCAGTATTCCGGTCACCTTGCTGGCGATGGCTTCGCCGTTTGCGGTGCGAATATTGATGACGGACCCGGCCAGGGCCGGGGAGATTTCCGGGAAGGTGTCGTCTATTTCTACGATGGGCTCAGTCCTGGGCGCCTTCCTGCCGACCCTGTTCTTGTTTTCGCTGATCGGAACGACGCGCACCTTTCTCCTGTTCGCCGGGCTGCTGCTGGTTGTAGCGTTGTATGGAATCTGGTTGACCTCCGGTTGGAGAGGCGTGTGGCCTTTTTTGCTGATGCCGCTGGCACTGGCAGCGATCGCGCTGGTCAATGATTACCGGATCAAAGCCACGCAGGGCCAGGTCTACGAAACAGAGTCGGCATATAACTACATTGAAGTGCTGAAGAACGGCGAAAGCATGCTGCTGCGCTTGAATGAGGGCCAGGGGGTCCATTCGGAATATAACCCGGACAAACTGTTTTATGGCGGGCCCTGGGAGGAATTCCTGGTCGGGCCGATGTTTAATGCGCAGTTTTCCAGGAACAAGGTCGAGCGTATCGCAATTGTCGGGCTGGCGGCAGGCACGACTGCCCGGCAGGCAACCGCGGTATATGGTGGGATCCCCATCGATGGCTACGAAATTGATGCGAAGATCGTCGAAGTGGGTCAAAAATATTTTGAGATGACCATGCCCAATTTAAACATCTATATCGGCGACGGGCGCTGGGGCCTGGAGCACAGCCCGTACCAATACGATCTGATCGTTGTCGATGCTTACCGCCCGCCGTATATCCCGCCGCACCTGACCACGCAGGAATTTTTCCAAATCTGCAGCGAGCACCTGAGCCAGGACGGCGTGTTGGCGATCAATATCGGACGCGCGCCGCAGGACCGGCGCCTGATCAATGACCTGGCGGCAACCATTCGCACTGTTTTGCCGTCCACGCATGTCATGGATATTCCCTACACGTTCAATTCAATTCTGTATGCCAGCAAACAAACGACAACTGCGGACAACCTGAGGGCTAACCTGCTGGCCTTGAAGGCTGAGCCCCAGGCGCCAGCCTTGTTGGTCACAGCGGCGCAGGTAGCGCTGGATAACCTGCAGGCGGAGCCCAGTGGAGGGGAAGTCTACAGCGATGACCGTTCACCTGTCGAGTGGGTGACAAATTCACTGGTGATCAACTTTATCCTGGGTGGAGGGGTGGAGACCATCCAGTAGGAGTATTTACTCACAGGGTGTGCCTGATTGGTCAAGAAAACACTCCCCGAAAGAAAGAAATTTGTTTTTGTGGTTTTTTTTGCGGAGCAAACCACCGACTTTCGTTCATGTGCAGACATAGGTTGTGATGGTTAAAACCTGGACCAAACGCCTGGCGACGAGGAGAAAATTTATGAATATCAATTTTTATGCCACCCTGAGAATCATTACCGGAAAGAAGACAGTGACGCTGGATCTGCCTGGAGAGTTTAGCGTGCGCGAGGTGTTGGAGAAAATATTCGAAGCCTACCCCGCGCTGCGCACGGAATTGATGAGCGCTGAAAACGAGCTGCATGGTCATGTTCACGTCTTCGTTAATGGCCGGGATGTGCCCTACCTGGCCGATTTGCTGGAAACGCGCATCTCGAGCGCGGATAAGTTGGATATTTTCCCGGCCGTCGGTGGAGGTTAAATGCAGACCATCACGCGCGAAATGCGCGGAATCCCCTTTTTTTTGCTAAAGGAGTACCTGGTTGAACTGGGCGGGAGGCTGGAGGAGGATGACCTGGTAGCCGGCGAAGGCTGGAGGGTAAGGTTGACGAAGATGGAACCTTTTAAAATATTTTCGATCCAGGTTGGGCAAACCCTGCTGGAGATGGAATTGGATGAAAAGGTGGCTGAAGATTTTTTGGAGCGTTTTGCAATGAAAACGCTGCGGGCCGGGGCCTAGAGCGCGCACCTGTACCCCAGATACCTGACCAAATGATAAAAAAAAGACGACGCGCCCTGTATGGGCGCGTCGCTGTATTTCAGATGGGTCAAGATTAAATCAGTTCCAGTTCCTTGATCTTGGCTTCAGTGACGACGCCGTTTTTCCAGCCTCGGGCTTCGTAGTAATCCGCGAGCATCTTGTCGAGTTCGCTGATATGCCCGAGAGAGCCGGGCATGGAGGATGGCTCGGTGGTAAAGCGCTTGGGGAGGTAGTCGCTGCCTTCGACAAAACCAGCCTGGTTGTTGTAGAGTCGTTCCAGGTTGTAAATGCGCTCGCCAGTCTTGAGCACATCGTCAGAAGTGAAGGGGATGCCGACCATGGCCGAATACTGCTGGGCATATTCATCCGTACCCATGGCAAAGGCGCTGAATTTGCACAGATCCATGCTATCCGAGAA
The DNA here is from genome assembly GCA_964536185.1 of uncultured Anaerolinea sp. Classification (GTDB taxonomy): domain Bacteria; phylum Chloroflexota; class Anaerolineae; order Anaerolineales; family Villigracilaceae; genus UBA5195. The sequence continues at coordinate 10,446 of CAZHWV010000056.1, forward strand.
GGCGTGGATATCCTGGAAAATCTTGAGCAATCCGCCTTTCCCTTCCCAGGCCAACGGGTCAGTTTTGAGCGTGCCAAAGGGCATGACACCGTATTCAGAGGCGATGGTGTATCCGCGAACGTGGCAGGCGCCACGGTTGCTGGTGGCATAGCCAAGACCAATGCCCTTGGCTCCGCGCGGGTCGTAAGCCGGGATGCCCATGCCTTTGACAGTCATGGCCAGTTCAGGGTGACCAAAGTGCTTGGCGATGGCATCTGCGCCTTCGCCCATAACCTTGCCCAGACCTTCACGTTTGCCCATTTTTTCGACATAGGCAACCATGCCATCACAATCGCCCCAGGCAAGTTTACCGTCAACGGCGCTGGGGTAACCTTTTTCAGTGGCTTCCATGAAAACCGAGAGGGGATGACCGGCTTCGATCGCATCCATGCCGTAGTCGTTGCAGAGATCAATCATCTTGATCACCACGCGGGCGTCATCATTGCCGACGTTCGCGCCGAAGGACCAGGCCGGTTCGTATTCGACCGATTCCATGCGCAGACCGGCATAAGGCCCATCCTTAACTTCCACTTCCTTCTTGCAGGCCACCGGGCAGGCATGGCAGGTGGGGTCGTTGACCAGCAGGTGTTCCTTGAAATATTCGCCGCTGACCTTTTCGGCGTGGTCACCAAAGGCTGCGAGCGTGCTGTTCTTGGTCGGCAGGGCGCCAATACTGTTGGAAATGTTCATGAGCACATTGGTGCCATAGACCGAGAGAGCGCCCTTGCGCGGGCTGGTAATGTTCTCTTCGGCCATGATGACCTTGAGCGCGCGCTCATGGGCGATTTTCCAGGCATCGCGATCCGCTGCCTTGGTGATCTTCTTCTCAGTTTTGATGACAATGGCTTTCAGGTTTTTGGAACCGCCAACGCAGCCCGTGCCGCCACGCCCGCTGGCGCGGTCGTCTTCATTCATCCAGCAAGCGAACTTGACCAGCTGTTCACCGGCAGGTCCAATGGCGATGACCGACAGGTCTTTTTCACCATACTTATTTTGGAAGAATTTGACGGTAGCATGAACGCCCTGGCCCCACACTTCGGATGCGTCGAGCAGTTCGAGCTGGTCATCGTGAATGTAGGCATAGACGGGTTTTTCAGCCTTGCCCTTAAAAATGAGACCGTCAAAGCCAGACCAGCGCAGACGAGCAGCGGACCAACCACCGTGATGGCTGTCAGTCACAGTTCCAGTTAATGGGGATTTGGTGACCACGGCCATGCGACCGCTCATGTTGGCTTCAGAACCGGTAAGGGGCCCATTCATGAAGCACAAGATATTTTCGGGCGAAAGCGGATCCACCTTGGGGCCATTATCGAAGACATACTTCACACCCAGGCCGCGCCCACCGATGTACTTGCGTTTAAAATCTTCTGGGATGGGCTTGTATTCGACCTTACCCTTGGTCAAATCAACATGGGCAATTTTATTAGCATAACCACCGAGTTCCATATATTCCTCCTGACTGATTTTGTGAACCTGTTTTGTAAAAAAAGGGACAAGATATTGAGTTACAAATTTCTAGACCCTTAAAAACGGTCTTGGACAACAAATAAAGTTGGACAGAGAATCCAACTCTTGGTACTATATAGGATAACAATTCGCCAAAATCAATACAAGGCATTAAGGAAATACTTAATGGCTTGGTGAGCTTCATCACTATCTGGAGATGACATGAAATCAAAAAACGTAGCTTTGTTAATGACCTGGGCCGTCACAGTGCTTGTCCCGCTGGCGGTGATCATGCTCGGTGCGCGCCTGTTAATGACCCCATTATTTTTGGAGATGGAGTATCGTATGCCCGGCTTCCCTGAAGATCGCTTTGGGTTTAACCTGCAAGACCGCCTGCAATGGTCAAAACCTTCGGTGGAATACCTGGTAAACGGGTCCGGAATCAGTTTTCTGGGAGCGTTGAAGCTTGCAGATGGCCAGCCGATCTATAACGAGCGCGAATTGGGTCACATGGCGGATGTTAAAGGGGTGGTACAGATGCTGCTGAAGACCTGGTATGCAGATTTGGGGTTGCTCATTCTGCTCGGGGTCTGGGCCTGGCTGGGTGGCTGGTGGACAGATTACTTGCAGGGCTTTAAGCGCGGTGGTTTCTTAACGGCTGGTTTACTGGTGATCCTGGCGGTGTTTGCTTCGATCTCTTTCTGGCAATTTTTTAGCTGGTTCCACTCCCTGTTCTTTTCAGGCGATTCCTGGTTATTTGAGTTTTCCGATACGCTGATCCGGCTGTTCCCGATCCGCTTCTGGCAGGATGCGGTTGCTTATATCGGTGGATTTTCGATTGTCGTGGGGTTGGCGCTGGGATTTGGGCTGAAACCAGAACGCAAATAAGGGGTTATTTAAAAGGGTGATGAACCATCCTGCGGGCCGGCGTAGGGTATAATCTCTTGGTTAGAGGAGCCTTGCAATGAGCGAACTATTATCCTTGAATGATCGCGTGGCCGTGGTGACTGGTGGTTCGCGAGGAATTGGCCGCTCGATTGCCCTGGAACTCTCCAAAAGAGGCGCGGCTGTAGTGGTGAATTACCATAAATCAGCAGAAGCAGGCGAAGCGGTGGTCAATGAGATCAAGGCAGCCGGTGGAACAGCCGCAAGTTTTCAGGCAGACGTATCGGAAACGCTGGCGGCGCAAAGCCTGATCAAGTTTGCCATTGACACTTTTGGCGATGTCCATATCCTGGTCAACAATGCCGGCATCACCCGCGACACGCTGATCATGATGATGTCGGAGTCAGATTGGGACAGCGTAATAGACGCCAATCTGAAGTCTACGTTTAATTGCTCGAAGGCGGCGGTAAAACACATGCTGCGTAAACGCTACGGGCGCATTGTCAGTATCTCGTCGGTTTCAGGACAGATGGGCAATGCCGGGCAGACGAATTATTCTGCCTCAAAAGCCGGTCAGATTGGTTTTTCCAAGGCCCTGGCGCGCGAAGTGGCCGCGCGAAATATTACGGTCAATGTCGTTGCCCCAGGTTTTGTGGATACCGAAATCCTGGCAAGCATGGCGCCAGATGTTTTAGAAGCCGCGCTAAAGTTGGTACCACTGGGTCGCAAAGCCCAGCCCGAAGAAATAGCCTATGCAGTCGCTTTTCTCGCCAGCGACCAGGCCGCGTTTATCACCGGCCAGGTGTTGGGAGTGGATGGCGGCATGGCCATGATGTAGGAGAGTAAAAATGAGTGAAGGATATCGTACTCCCGGAAAAATAACGTTGGCTCCCGAAGTACTGCTGACAATCACACGAATGTCTGCTCTCGGTGTAGAAGGTGTCAAACGCCTGGCCCAGATCCCGGGCGGCTTTGATCGCATCTTCAAACCTGGCTCCGATAATGGAGTGCAGATGACCATTGAGGATGGCATTGTGTACATTGAACTGTATATTGTCCTTAAAAAGGACTTCAATGTGCGCGAAGTGAGCCGGAATATTCAGATGCAGGTAGCCCGCGCCATTTCTGAAATGGTTAGCATGGATGTTGGACATGTCAATGTCCATATCGAAGATATTGATTTTAAAGACGAATAAACCTTTATGAAATCTCGCACCAGGGCGCGATGTCTCGCCCTGCAAGTACTTTATGAAGTGGATATGACCGGCCACCTACCAGGCACTGTATTGGAACAGCGCCTGGCAGAAATGCATCCCGAGGGCCAGGTCAACCTTTCCCCAGAGCTGGTCGAATTTGCGCGCCAGATCATTTCTGAAATTATTCCAATTGCCGATAAAATGGATACTGTGATTGCCGCGTTTGCCCCGGAATGGCCCTTTGACCAGATTGCGGCAATTGATCGCAATATCTTGCGGATAGCTACCTGGGAATTTGCAATTTCTGCTCAGACACCAGTCAAAGTTGCCATCAACGAAGCAGTGGAACTTGCCAAGCTATATGGTTCTGATAGCGCGCCTCGTTTTATCAACGGTGTGCTCGGCAGCCTGGCTGACCGGGAGCACGAGATCAGACAACAATTTAAGAAAGGCGCTGCGTAAATGGATATACTTGGCGTAGGCGTCCCCGAATTGGCGTTTATTGTATTAATTGCGCTCATTTTGCTGGGACCCAAAGAAATGATCGCGGCAGGCCGGACAATCGGCAGCACTTTGCGCAAATTCCTGACCTCGCCCACCTGGCTGGCCATGCGCCGGACGGGAGAGGAATTGCAGCAATTGCCCACCAAACTTGTCAGAGAAGCCGGACTGGAAGATTTGCAAAAAGAAGTGCAGGGGGTTACCAACCAGATCAAACCGTTCACCCTGAAAAATTCTTTCAACGAAGTCCAGGTCTTTGACTCTCAACCTGAGGTTGTGCTCCCGGATGTGCCGCAAAAATCGGTGCCGGTATCTGCCCCCAGCGTTCTACCCGAGGCGCAAGAAATAAATCCTGAGCCACCAAGTACCAGCGAGCCATAACCAAAGATGAAAATACTGCGCCGCGCTCTTCATTTTACCTTGCTAGCCCCGTTCAGGCTGATCTGGTGGTTGATCAGCCTGCCTTTTCTTTTTCTTGGCTGGTTGTTCCGACCGGTAGTTACCCGGCTGAAGAGCAACCGGATCTACAGATTTTTAAATTACGTTCCAGAAGACCGTCCGGCCCTAGAGGCCGTGGTTGACGCTTTCGAAAACCCGGAAGGAATCCTGGACCAGTTGGACCAGGTTCGCCAGCACTTGCTGCGGTCCTTGTTGGCGGTGGTTGTCACGGTGGGCATCTCGTTCTGGTTTACACAGAACTTGATCGACTTTTTGGCCATGCCGGTGGGCGGCTTACAGAACTTGCAAGCGATCGAAGTAACAGAATCGGTTGGCGTTTTTATGAAAGTGGCGCTTATCGCGGGTATCGCTATGGCGACGCCCTACCTGGCCTTCGAACTGTGGCTTTTCTCTGCCCCAGGTATCATGCCGCGATCCAGACAGTTAGGCTTGTTTTCCATACCGCTGGCGCTGGTATTTTTTCTCGGTGGTATGGCTTTTGCGTATTATGCCATGCTGCCAACGGCCCTGCCTTTTTTGCTCGACTTTTTGGGGATTGCCACCAAGCTGCGCCCGGCCTCCTACTTTGACTTTGTCACCAGCCTGATGTTTTGGATCGGTGTCGCGTTTGAATTTCCACTGGTCATTTTTGGCATATCAGCGATGGGCTTTATCCAGCCAAAAACATTGCTTAAACAATGGCGCCTGGCGGTTGTGATTATTTCTGTTCTGGCAGCCCTGATTACGCCAACAGTGGACCCGGTCAATATGGCTTTGGTGATGGGGCCGATGACAGGTCTATATTTTTTGAGTATCTTATTCAGTTGGCTGGCCCAGATCACCAGCCGGAGCATAGAAAAGCCACAGGCGGGTAGCGTATAGATCAAAATGGGTGAAGCTGACTGATGAGCGACCCGAAGGAGAAAGAATGAGTATCCATTATCGTTCAGGCAGGTTACGCCTGATAGCTGCGCTTATGCTAGGGCTTCTGACCACCGTATCCTGCACATGGTCATTACTCGACTTCAACAAAGCCTCCACCCCGGTCACCCAGGAGCCAGGCGCCAGCCCGGAAACTGGGCCAAGCGCTACCCCGGTGGCATTGGCAGAAATCACTTTTACTACTTCTGTTCCAATGGCGTTAAATCCAGGGGAAAGCCTGGTAATTGGAATTTTGGATGAAGTAACCGGTTTAGGTCTAAATCCTACCCTTTACGCCATGACAGCCATAGATGCTCAGCGTTTTAGCGTAAAGCTGCCCCTGGGAATGAATTCAGTTATCAAATATCGCTACTATCGCCAGGGGGCCAACCCAGCCATCGAGGATACTGCTTTTGGACAACCCGTGCGCTACCGCATCTATCATGTAAGCGGTCCAAGCAGCGTGGATGATCAAGTTGCCTCCTGGTCAGACAGCGCTTTCAGTGGGGCGACTGGCAAAATTACCGGAATCGTATCAGACGCGTCCAGCGGACGCGCGATCGCAAACATCTTGTTGACCGCCGGAGGGGTAAGCACACTGAGCGATTCGCTTGGGGAATTCATTTTAGATGGACTGCCCGCAGGTACCCATCTTTTGGCAGCTTACGCACTGGACGGCGCCTATGCCAGTTTTCAACAGGGTGCTGCAGTTGCCAATGGGCTGGTCACCAAAGCGCCGATTAATCTCAAGCCAGCGCCAACCGTCCAGGTCACGTTTGTTGCCAGCATTCCAACGGATACCGTGGCAGGGGCGCCGGTACGGATAGCAGGGAATCTGCTGCAATTGGGTAATACATTCGCTGATTTGAACGGCGGTGTCAGCACCCTGGCCAGCCGCATGCCGACACTGAGTCTCACGGCAGATGGCAAGCAGAGTGTCAGTTTACGCCTACCGGTTGGCGCGGATATCCGTTATAAATATACATTGGGAGATGGTTTTTGGAATGCTGAACATGGCAGTGATGAAGCCTTCCTGGTACGCCAAATGATCGTGCCAGCCAATGACCTGGTTGTTGAGGATACGGTGAAAACCTGGCAGGCCGGTACAGAGTCCGCCCCGATTTTGTTTGATGTGAGTGTGCCGGCCAACACCCCGGTGGGCGAGACCGTTTCCATTCAATTCAATCCTTTCGGCTGGACTGAACCGATGCCCATGTGGCCGTTGGGAAACAATCATTGGGTGTATAAGCTTTACAGTCCCTTGAACATGCTGAGAACTTTCCACTATCGCTATTGCCGAAACGACCAGTGCGGGTCGGCGGATGATGCGCAAACAGCCGGACCAGACGCGTTAGGACGTACGGTCAGCACCAGCTTGCTAGGCGAAAATATTCAGGAGAATGTCAATGCATGGGAATGGTGGCCTGAAATTGATCCGGCTACCCTGGTGGCTGTGCCGATCACAGCCCGGCCTGGGGCTTTTTGGGCTGGCGTGGAATTTTCGGCAAACTATTCCCCAAGCTGGCAGACATTCATGCCTTATGCAATGCAGAACGTACAAAGCCTGGGAGCAAGTTACGTGGTGATCACCCCCACCTGGACAGCCAACTCATCCGACCCATTGGTCTTTGCGCCAACGCCCGGCAGTGACCCTTTGTGGGCAGATACAATGCAGACGGTTCAATATGGCCGGGCTCAAAATCTCAACGTAGGAATCTATGCCAGCCCACGGCTGCTGCCCACCAGCGCCGATTTTTGGTTGAAAGCCCCACGCACACCGGAATGGTGGAATGCCTGGTTTGAGCGCTACCGGGCTTTCGCTCTTTACCATGCCGACCTGGCTGCACAATCGGGCGCACAGGCGCTTATCCTGGGCGGGGAAGCTGTTTTACCCTCCCTGCCAGGCGCCCTGCTGGTAGATGGGAGTCCGGCCAATGCACCGTTAGACGCGGATGAACGCTGGCGGAACATTTTAACTGAAGTACGCCAGCATTTCCCCGGGCTGATCCTGTGGGCGCACCCATACACGGGCAGTCCGATGCTGCCTCCCCCGGCCTTCATGGAACAATTTTATGCTTTTTACCTGCTCTGGTCTGCGCCTTTGGGCGTAAACCCAACCGCTAGCATTGAAACGATGACAAATGAAGCGGTTGCGCTATTGGACAAGGATATCGCGCCATTTTTGTTATCGGTCAATAAAGGCGCTGTGATCGCGATCAATTACCCATCCGCTCAAGGCGCGGCAGCGGGCTGTGTGCCGTCGGCACAGGGCGGATGCCTGGATTGGTCATTGCTCTCACGCCCGTCCCCTGACCAGCCTTCGGCGATGCTGGACTTAAAAGGACAGGCAGATTTATACCAGGCTATGTTACAGGCGACAAATCAACGCGAATGGGTAGGTGGTTTTATCAGCCGCGGATATTACCTGCCGCTGCCCCTGATGGACAAGTCATCTTCAACGCGTGGCAAAATGGCGGCTGACCTGCTGTGGTACTGGTTCCCGCGGATGATGGGCGTTGTCAAATAGAAAGAGCACAGCGCGGACATCGCCAACATATATTTCCTGATTCCAGGTAAGATATTGACCAATACCGTGAGTATTGGTTTAACTGCATACGCACATTGAAATGTCAGTAATTGACGCTTTGCCCGGTAGAATACCGCCTTGGCGTTGTACCGGGCAAAGCACAGCGGGCGAAACTGCGTGATAGGCTGGGAAAGTGGCAGTTAAGATGATGAGGAATGTGCTTTATGAACAAGAAGGCTAATCGGAGTGCTCAGGCCGAGGCTGCTCTGAGCGAGTCGGAAAAACGATACCGTTCATTATTTGACCGCGTGGAAGATGGGGTCTATCGCAGCACGCATGCTGGAAAGTTTGTCCAGATTAACCCAGCCATGGTGAAGATGTTTGGGTATGCGAGTAAAGAAGAAATGCTGGAGATGGATATCAAGAAAGACCTCTACTTTGCGCCTGAGGAAAGAGGCACGCATAAAATTGATTCCGGGCTGGGAGAAATCGATGTTTACCGGCTGCGGCGCAAGGATGGATCTGAAATTTGGGTTGAAGACCGGGGGACCTATGTATACGACGAGCACGGAGAAATAACATTCCACGAAGGGATTATGCGCGATGTCACCGGACGGGTGCGAGCAGAAGAAGAACTGCGCAAAAGCGAGGAAAGTTTCAGCGGGTTATTCAACACGGTCACAGAATCAATTTATATTCAAAACCCTGACGGCGTCTTTCTGAATATTAACGAAGGCGTGATAAAAATGTACGGCTACACGCGTGAAGAATTGCTGGGCAAGACGCCTGAATTTCTTGCCGCACCTGGCAAAAACAACCTGGCAAACATTTTTGGTCTGGTTCAGCGCGTATTTACCACAGGCGAGGCGCAAGCGTTTGAATTTTGGGGACAACGCAAAAACGGTGAGGTTTTCCCAAAAGATTGCATTTCCAACAAGGGCAAATACTTTGGGATGGATGTCATCATCACAATCGCCCGGGATGTCAGCGAACGCAAGCAAGCCGAGACGGAACGGCAGACACTTTTAGAAATTATGCAGGGGCTGGTTGTAACCAAAGACTTGCATGATTTTCTAAGCCTCGTCCACCAATCCATTGCCAACGTGATTACCGCAGAAAATTTCTTCGTTGTTCTGTATAACAAAGAAACCGGCTTCTTTGAAGAAGTTTATTCCGTAGATAAGTTCGATTCGCCTGGCCCTCCATCCAGGTTGGAAAAGAGCACCTGCGCTTACGTTTTCCACAGCGGGCAACCGCAGTTGGTGAACCAGGCGCGTTTTAATGAGTTGGTCGCCCTGGGCAAAGTAGAACTCGTTGGCGCCAGCTCGCCATCCTGGCTGGGAGTACCATTAAAAACATCGGGGAAAGAAACCGCTACGCATAGCGAAACCTTTGGCGTGATGGTTGTGCAAGATTACGACAAACCTGATTGTTACTCGGAACGTGATATGGATTTTCTGGCCTCCATTGCCGGGCAGGTGGCATTAGCCGTTGAACGCAAACAGGCGGAAGAATCGCTGCGAAAAAATGAGGCAATGCTGAACAGGGTGCAAATGGTCGCCCACATGGGAAGTTGGGAGATTGACCTGACCACAAAAACGGTGATTGGTTCAGACGAAGCTCACCGTATTTATGGCATCGACCAGGGTTCAATGACGCTGGCATTGGTCCAATCGGTTCCACTGCCAGAATTCCGCCCAATTCTGGATGCCGCCCTGGCTGCCCTGATCAAGGAAGGCAAACGATACGATGTCGAATTTAAAATTCAAAGACGATCCGATAACGCTATCCGCGACATTCATTCCATCGCCGAATACAGCGCCGCGAGCCAGACCATCATCGGAGCCGTTCAGGATATTACTGAGCGCAAGCAAGCGGAAGAAAGCATCCAACAGCGCGTGATGGAGTTGGAAACCATCAATCGCATTTCGCTTGTCCTACGTGGCGTCTCGAAGCAGACAGATATGCTGAACATCGTGTTGGATGAGGCCTTGACCATCTTAAATACCGCACATGGTTCAGTTCAACTTTACAACAAGAGCACAGACAAGTTGGAAAAAATGATAACGCGCGGCTGGACTGCGCAAGTCAATGAGCCTGCACAGAATCGCAATGAAGGGATTGCAGGCAAAGTATTTATCAGCGGTGAAATTTATCTCTCGCGCGAATTTGCGAGTGACCCAGAAACACGAAGCGCAGCCCGCAAACAAATACCCCCTGGCTGGGGTGGCATCTGTTTGCCCATCCAGACCACACAGCAAACTTTGGGAGTCTTGATAGTCTCTGTGCCAAACGAACGCGAACTCGATACAAATGAGATCAGGCTGTTGTCAATTCTTTCCGAAATGACCGGCTCAGCCTTGCAACGCATGCAATTGTATGAAGAAACCGCGCGTCGGGCCAAGGAGTTCGCTTCGCTGTACGAGACAAGCAATGCCATCTCCGCAGAAAATGAACTAAACACACTCTTGGAGAGCATTGTTAATAGCGCGCAGATTTTACTCAACGCGGCATCCAGCGGCATGTACCTCTATTTAGCGCAGAGTGAAGAACTGGTGTTAACGTTGGATACTGCCTCTTACTTGGCTATCGGCACACGTTTACAAAAAGGGGAAGGGGTGGCAGGATGCGTGGCACAAACCCGCCAACCATTACGGATTGATGATTATTCCACCTGGGAAGGCCGCTCTCCGCAATATATAGAGAATTTCATCCACGCAGTTCTTGAAGTGCCAATGCTTTACGGCGGCGAGTTGATCGGGGTTCTTGCCGTCGATGAAACCGGCGACTCCGAACGCAAATACTCCGAAGCAGACGAACACCTGCTCTCACTCTTTGCCTCGCAGGCTGCCGGAGCCATCCATTCATCGCGTTTGCACGCTGAGACCGTCCAGCGTCTCGAACACTTGCAGTCCCTGCGCGCCGTAGATCAAGCCATTTCCAGCAGTCATGACCTGCGCCTGACACTTAATGTTTTATTGACTCAGACCATCGCTCAACTGAGTGTGGATGCCGCAGATGTGCTCTTAATCCACCCTGAAACAAACATCTTGGAATTAGCCGCCGGTCGCGGTTTTCACACGCTGCTGTTTGAAAGCATCAACCTGGACGATAGCTTAGCCGGATATGCCATCAGGGAACATCGCTCGATCCTGACGCTTCACATCGAAGATGCTGCACTCAGCGAAAATCCGGAATTTGGGAAACTGTGGATAGAGGAGGGATTTAACTGTTATTGGTGCGTGCCTTTGATCGTCAAAGGCGAAGTCAAAGGTATCCTGGAAGTCTATCGCCGAACAGCCTTCACTCCGGACGCTGAATGGCTTGATTTCCTGGAAGCGCTGGCAGGCCAGGCTGCAATTACCATTAACAGTACCCAACTCTTCGAAAACCTGCAGCAATCCAACCTGGAACTGAGCCTGGCTTATGATGCCACTATCGAAGGTTGGTCGCGAGCTATGGATCTGCGTGACCATGAAACGGAAGGACATACCCAGCGAGTCGCAGTAATGTCTACGCGCCTGGCGAAGGCTTTGGGATTAAGCGAAGAAGAGATTATTACCATTCGGCGAGGCGCTTTATTGCACGATATTGGCAAAATGGGCATCCCGGATGGCATCTTGCTTAAACCCGGTGTTCTCACCGATGAAGAATGGCTGATCATGCGCAAACACCCGGCCTTTGCTTACGAAATGCTCTCACCCATTCCCTATCTGCGTTCGTCGCTAGATATTCCCTATTCTCATCACGAAAAATGGGACGGAAGCGGCTATCCACAGAAACTATTTGGCCAGGAAATTCCCCTGGCTGCGCGTATCTTTGCCATTGTAGATGTCTGGGACGCACTGAGTTCAGACCGTCCTTACCGACCGGCCTGGTCACGCGAGCGAACGCTCGAATACATCCGCGAACAGACCGGCAAACACTTCGACCCAGAAATTGTCGCCGAATTTATGGAAATGATGCAAAAATTGCCATAAAACACCCACGGCGAGCGGCCACAAAGCGGCCTCGCTATGGAACAAGATTTTTAAGCTTATTCTTCCGGTTCCTGCCAGTAAGAAAACAGGCCACCGATGGACTGACGGGTGTAATTTCGCCAAATAGCCTCCCCAAATATGTGCGCCACCGGCAAAATTGTCAAGCGAAAGGGAAGTTCTCGAGGTGTAGGAGGTGGGATGCTATCAGTCATTAAGACCTCGGTAATTTGGGGAATATCTCCGAAGCGTTCAAGCGCCTGACCTGAAAATACACCATGCGTACAAATGGGAATGATCTCCTGCACTCCATTTTTACCGAGTATTCGACAGGCCTCCGCCATTGACCCGCCTGTAGAAATTTCGTCATCGTATACCAGGGCACGTTGAAATTTTCGCACAGGGCGACCTGAGAGACCTGTAATGCGGACAGTAGTATCCGAAATGCGATCTTTATTTGCCGCAATGATCGGTAGGTTGAGCATTTCAGCAAAGCGTGCCGCCGACTTGGCATGCCCGATATCAGGAGAAACCACAACTGTTTTTTTAAGGTCACGACTCCGGAAATATTTGGCGATTTCAGTCCGGGCAGTCAAAACGTCAGTGGGAACATTGAAAAAACCCTGAACCTGGGGAGAATGTAGGGTCATGGTCATGACATGGCTGGCACCCGCGGTGGTCAAAAGATTGGCCACTAACCTGGCAATGATGGAAATACGGGGGGCATCTTTTTTATCAGAACGCGCGAAGGAATAATATGGAATGATGGCATGCACACTGCGCGCCCCGGCACTATAAGCAATATCGAGCATGATCAGCAATTCAAGTAAATGCTCACTCACTGGTTTGACGAGAGACTGAACGATAAATACGGTTCGGGAACGAACACTCGCGCCTAACTGCACCTCCGTGCAGTCATTGCTAAAACGGCGAAAATTTGTTTTTTCCAGAGGAATGCCCAGATAGTCGGCTATACCCTGGGCAAATACCGGATGTGATTGACCAGAAAAAATACGAACATCCTGTTCGTCAATATGTGGGTTACTCATGATGATTTTCCTCTTGCTGACAGGATCACATCCTGCAGAATGAAATTCTACCGACATGGTGATCACCAAGCATAGGTCACATGTTCGCCAAGGCGGCTCACCTGACCAAAACCATCAGGGCTGGTGAGCCGCCTTAAATCCAGAGAAACGGCACCGCTTACAACGCTATTCCAGACTGCCCAGATACTCTAAGAATAATCTTACCGCAAAACCTGTCCCACCCTTGGGACAGTACGGCAGGTCTTTTTCAGTATCCATCACTCCGGCAACATCCACATGCGCCCAGGGAGTTGCCTCGGTTACAAACTGCTGCAAGAAAATTCCGCCAATGATAGATCCAGCCATGCGACCGCCAGAATTTTTGATGTCAGCGTCGGTGCCTTTAATTTGTTCAAAATATTCTTCGTCCAGGGGCAAACGCCACAAACGTTCAAAAGTTTTCTCGCCTGATTTAAAGAGCGCCTCAGACAGTTCGTCACTGGTGGAAACGAGACCCGCCCGGTTGTTTCCGAGCGCCACGACGACAGCTCCGGTAAGCGTGGCTACATCGATCATGACACG
>CAZHWV010000056.1:23995-25794 GCA_964536185.1 uncultured Anaerolinea sp.
ACGAGGTTGGAAAGTCCGCTCGGTATATGTCAGCGCATCCGCCAGGACCAATCGTCCTTCAGCATCTGTGCTGATGATTTCGATCGTTTTTCCGTTCAACGCTTTTAAGATGTCATCAGGGCGATAGCCACCACCTGAGATCATATTTTCCGCTGCAGCAATCACGCCGGTAACCGGGGTCGCCAACCCCAAGCGGGCAGCCGCAACCAGGGTGGCAATCACCGACATGCCACCAGATTTGTCATATTTCATTCCGATGATATTATCGGTTGATTTAAGCGAATAGCCGCCAGTATCCATCGTCAAGGCCTTGCCGACCAAGGCAACGGGTTTGCCACCAGCAGTGCCGGTATGTTCCAAAATGATCAGCCGGCTGGGCGTATTCGAGCCTTTGCCTACCGCTACAATTGCGCCAGCGCCCATTTCTAATAACTGTTTATCATCCAAAACAGTGCATTTCAGACCCACTTCTGCGGCAATTTTCTGTACTCGTTCAGCCAGGGTGACCGGGTTAATGACATTCGGCGGTTCGTGCGCCCACTCACGAGACAAGTTGACTGCTTCGGCGACGATGGTTGATTTTTGGAGGTAACCCTGCAGTTCAGCTTCGTTCACACCAGTATTTGCTTCGATAAGCAGACTCAACTCGGTGACTTTATGCTCTTTTTTGGATTTGTAATTTTCAAAGGTGAATGAGCCCAGCAAGACACCTTCCGCAAAAGCTGAAATGGTTGTTGAGGGCGGCATGCCAGTCCCCAAAAGGGTCCCTAATTCTACTGCGGCAATGGCTATATGGTTGTTCGCAAGCCACTTGGCCAGCGCCCCGCCCGCCCGGCGGATCATCTCGGCGGACAACTTTTTTTGCGGCCCCAATGAAAGAACGGCTTTTCCACCGAGCATACGAATATCTCCGGTTTCTTTCCCTGCGGTCTCCAGGGTAACTTCTTCTGGAGACAACGTTGGGTGGATAACCAGGCCGGTATAAGTGGAGGAGTGTTTCAGACTAAGAATGATACTCATTTCAATGACCTCTTTAAAACAGGAATGGGATGAACAGCTTCGATTTGCGCTTATACTGGGGGAACTCAGGAAAGCGGGAAAGAGATTGTTCTTTTTTGAGCATATTTGGCGCCCAAATAATACCGATGAATAATAAAATAACCACCACTGGCAACCAGTGCATGGCAAGCAAGCCAAATCCTAGATAAATCAAGAATTCACCAAAATAATTAATATTTCGCACGTGGCTTAATAGCCCATCCGTGATGAGATGCCCGGGATTGTATTTCAGCTCAATATATTTCTGCATATCTGCGGTGAAATGCAGGAAAATTCCACAGGTGTACAGACTGACACACAGCGCCAATAGCCAAGCCGGCGCCACGCTTGCGCGGGAAGTGATCAGGAAGGGGGCAATCCAATAAAGGCTTAATCCGGTCCAGATGTATAGACCGAACCACCCGCCCTTGACTTCTTCCCACTGTTTATCTGGAAAAATGTGGCTTTTGATGACCCACAGGATGCCGTAGGTGCCATGCAGAGCCAGGTAAATCCATGCCGTTGGGTTTTGCCATTGTTGGAAATAGGCCATCATTCCCAGGATGGCTAGAAATGTGAGACCCTTGTGACTATCGATAAAAATTTTTTGTTTCACCGGCCAATTTCCTTCATAGCGAAGTAGGGACAAAGCAATTAATATAATTGTAGCAGAATACCGGTTGACAAGGCTATATTTCAAGGGTCGATTTAACTGGACTTTGGCCATTTCAGGTCGTGTAACAGGCCACATCCAGAAGGGA
>CAZHWV010000057.1:0-25602 GCA_964536185.1 uncultured Anaerolinea sp.
GTTATAGCATATTTTCATGTTTGGTGGTGAAAATTTATTTTCATGAAGACTTCTCCATAAAAATATTAGTCTGTTTTGATGCGGCTCTTGCGCACCGTTTTTAAAATGCCCGAACTGCACGCGCCGTCGGGCTTGGCGCTGTTTCTGATGGTGCAAAATTTTCCATCCGCGCGATTTTGCCGTGGAAGTTCAGGCGCGTCTCACCAACCTGCCCATCACGGTTCTTGGAGACAGTGACATGCACTGCTTGTTGTTCCGGGCGCGCTTCGCCTTCGAAGTCGTGTTCGGTCCACAAGAAGATGACTACGTCTGAATCTTGCTCGATACTGCCGCTGTCGCGTAAATCAGAAAGGATGGGACGGCGCTCACGGCGCTGCTCCACTGCCCGTGATAATTGCGAAGCGGCAATTACCGGACAGTCCAATTCACCGGAAATCATCTTCAACTGACGGCTGATGTACGAAAGTTCTTGGACGCGATTGTCGTGACTCTTGAAGCCATCTGCATGCATCAACTGCAAGTAGTCCACAACCACAAAATCGAGAGGTCGCTCGGCAGCCAGCCGCAGACACGTGGACCGTAATTTTTCAGGGGTCAAGCCGGGGACGTAGTGCAAAATCAAATCCCATTGTTCCAATGCTTCGATGGTTTTTACATAGGCAGGCCAGTCATCATCCAGCAGCTTGTGTTTCTTGATGCGTGACAGGGGAATTTTCGCCTGGCTGGCCAGGATGCGATCCAGATTTTGGCGGTTCGACATCTCCAACGAAAAGATTGCCCCGCGCTTGCCCGACTGACACAATTGCGCGGACAAATTGAGCATGAAGACCGACTTACCCGTTCCAGGACGACCCGCCGGGATGTACAACCCGGGTGTCAGGCCGCCATCCAGCAATTCATCCAGGCGTGTCCAAAGCGTGGGCATGACGCTCTGTACAGGTTGCTCGATCTGGTTAAAATGCTCACGGATAGCATCCGAAATTGAGGCAGCGCTGTCATCGCTGCCCAGGCTGCGCCCGGCCTCGCCCAGCGCTTTAAGCGATTCCGCATACGCGTTGTCCACAGATTGCTTTTCGTCGTAGCCCAGCTCCGCAATACGATTGGCGGCTTTAAGCATCTTGCGGCGTATCGAAGTCGCCGCCACGATTTGCGCATAAGAGTCAGCATTCAGGCTGGTGGGCACAGCATTGAGCAGGCTGGTAAGAAACGCTGGCCCGCCAATTTCATCCAACTGTCCGGTCTGTTCCAGGGACTCAGTAACGGTCAAGCTATCAATGGCGATGCCTTGACCAACCAGGCGTTCAAATGCCTGCCAGACAAAACGCAGGCGATGAATGTAAAAATCATTCGCAGCGAGCTGCCCGGCCAGTTCGTGATAAATATCAGGGTTGATGAACAACGAGCCAAGTACGGCTTCCTCGGCTTCGCGGCTATGCGGAATGGTCAGACTCTCAGTCATGGTTTGTCCTTTTTTATTTGGGTGGTTTTGGTGTTTTTCTTCCAGCGCTCTTCAATCCGCTGGCGGGCTGCTTCAGCCTGGCGCTGCAGGTCAGCTCGTTCTTCGGGCGTCCGCTCTATCGGTGTTTCAGTCGGTATATTGGGCAAGCGCACCAATTCCTGACGTTCCAAATCACCGACCACTGCGCGCATGGTATTTTCTAGCGCGCCAGGATTTCCAACCTGAAAGCCCAAACGTTTCCACTCGCTGTGAGCCCTTTCAAAAGCCAGGCGACCATGCCGGTCCGCAATTTCAGTCAGGGCAATAATCCCCTCTTTCCAGCGGTCATACTCGCGACCTTTACGTCCCTTCGGAACCGGCACACGAAACAATTCCCAGAACCAGGTGAGCGGCATGCGCAGCTCGGCAGGAAAGTTGGCGATTTGTACTGGTGGCAGATCTGGGTTTTCTGAACTTGCAAATTCATCCGCGCTTGCTTGTGTAGTAGTCTCTGTAGTAGTCTCTGAGTTCCTATTAATGTTTGTGGAAAAACCACTAACAAGTTTGGGGTTTTTCCCCAATCCAGTTTGTGGTTTTTCCACAAACAAGTCTGCAAGAAGTGCTGTTTCATCCACTTTAAAATACAACCGGGCGGGCACTCCACGCAGATTACTTTTGAGGTATTTTTTGAGTTTCTTGCGCGCCGCATCCTGTTCGTAACGAGTCAGACCGGTTTCTTCCTGCCATTCATCGATCGTCTTGTAGAACCAGCCATCTTCAGACTTGGTGCGCTTCTGCCAGTACACAGCCTGGGATAGCATCAACGCAGCAGTTACCGATCCAGTCAACGTCACAAAAACGCGTTGAAAGGCAATCGGACGATCTAACAAGTCATAAATTGTGGCTGTATTTTCCATTGGATCTACCTTTTCTTGAAATTGCCACAAGCCACCAGGAAGGCCTGTGACGAGCGATTTTTTGGAGCCATATCGCAGGTCAAATGCGAAAAATCAGGTCCCTTGCAAGGCGTTTTAGCGGGTAACTTATGCACGGACTGGTACACTGAGCTGGTACACGGCTGTACACGGACGTACACGGAGCATGTAAACGTACCGTGTACCAGCGAAATTTCCGCCAAAAAATTGGTGCGGAATTGGCGGAACCCGCAAAAACTCATGCCACACTCCAACCAGAAACATCGTGTAGAGCCACGTGTTGAAGGTCAAGTTTCAGACGTCCGCAGCGATATTCATTCACCGCATAAGCCAGCATACGCGTCACCATTGCGCCCAGGGCACAGTCATATTGTTCAGCCAGTGCCTTGAGCCTGGCGTGAATTTCGCGTCCCCAGCGAAAGCCAAATGGGGCGCGCTTGCGAGCCGGGGCGATCAGCTTACGCTGACGCTTTTTACGCTCCTTGTCTGGTTTGACCTCTTGTGGCCAGGCGCTGGTCTCTTCCCAGGTTAGCAACATGCGTGTGCTATGCACATCCGGGTTGGGACGCGACTGCATCCAGATCTTTCCCTTGTCATGCATCGCCAGGGAAAATTCCATCATCTGCGTGGCGACAGTGGAAATGTTATTAATTCCCAGACTGGTGGCGATGCCTGAGATGGCGTAGTAGACATCCGGGTCGGTCAGGTCATAACGGAAGGGAGCATGGATCTGATCCCAGGTGGGGGATCCATCCTTTTTGGTTTTGCGCGACTGGTTTGGAACAGGCGACTTCACATTCAAACCATCCAACAGTGTCGTCACAGCGACCTGGATGGTTTCGGATGGGGAACCTTTACGTTCAGCTTTTGACATGGCTTACTTCCTCAACATAGCTTTGCCCAGCTCAGAGAATTCTTGGGCTGCGCGGCGGGCGTAGGGATTATTCTTTTCAGCTTCGGCCTTTTCAAAGATGGTCATCTGGTTGGATGGCAGTTCGCGAACGGCGGTAGCCTCGTGAATGGGGGTGAGTGCTAATTTTCCGAACATCTCCTGAAGCTGGTGCAGGCTCTCGCGGCGTTCCACAGTGCGTTCATCGAAGAAGGTGGGTAGAACACCTGCCAGTCGTCCCTTCCAGCCGTGGGCAGTGAGTGCCTTGAGCGTGGCTACCGTCTGGCGCGCACCCTCGATCCCGGCTGTTTCACTGGCAACTGGGACAAGCACATCATCCGCGGCCCACAGCGCCATTTCCAGGATGCCGCCAAGGGATGGGGCAGTGTCGAGGATGACCAGATCGTAGTTGCTGAACTGCTCGCTGACCGCCCGGCGGATCAGATTCAAGTCACGCTCTCCGGAGAGCATAAAGGCCTGCGCCGTTGCAGTTTCTGCATTTCCGGGCAGTAGCGAGAGATAGTCCCGGCCAGACTTACGGATGAAGGCATGGATTTGTTCCCCCTTGTCGCCACGCATCAGGGTGGCCAGACTGGTGATGTAGGCAGCCAACAGGTTGTATGCGCCGGGTGTGGGGGTAAAACCCAGGAAAGTGGCTAGGTTGCCCTGGGCATCGAAATCCACGAGCAGAACGTTTTTCTCGGCCAGAGCAAGCGCTGCGGCCAGATTAATGGCGGTGGTGGTCTTGCCGGTGCCGCCCTTTTGATTCGCAATGGTGATGATTTTCATGCGTGGGTTCCTTTATGGTTCATAGAGATAATCGAGAGTGAGCCAACCTGCTCGGTAAAGTAGGTCGGGCTGTACAAGGTCAAGTTGGAAGAGTAAAGAAGCGTTTCATCGTTCCAGACTTTCCAAAAAAGTCTTACCGTCCTTTTCGGAGAACTGTGCTTTTGGAATGATCACTACTGCCAGGTGTTCACCGTCACCCGAGCGAGCGTTGGTCCATTTGACGCCAGCCGCCGTGCCCAGGGCAGAAAGCAGGAAGGCCAGGGTTTCACGTGCACCGGGCAATCTCCGCTTTCCGCCTTGTCGGGCGGGAATCTGCACCTGGAAGGTCTCGGCCACGATAGGCCGGGCACTATCCAGGTGCACACAGCCCGGGCTGCGGACGGGCTGGCCTAAGTAGGGTTTTGTGGGTGATGTCCGTTGTTCGCATCTTTTGGGTTGATGCCAACCGGATCGGTTTCCTGCTTTTCTGGTTCAGTGACTTTGGTCTGGTTGCGCAGGGCCTCGATGTGATTGCGCAGGGAGAGCATGCGATCCTTGCTGTCTGCTCCACTGACGGCCGTTGTCAAACCGTGGATGCCAGTCTGGTCACGCAGGGCCAGGCGCATTTCGCGTTCAGTCTGGTCTTGCATCATCTTGATCTGGGCCAACGCCACACTTTTATCCAGCACTTCCTGGCGTGCCAGGATGAAGGACTCGGCATATTGCAGGTCACGCTCCAGCTTGGCGACTTCCTGCATTTTTTCGCGATGTTCATTCCCGGCGCGGCGCAGAGAGCGGCGTTCCTTGGTTTGGGGGCTGGTCATGTGATAAATGAACCCGGCTACAGCATTGGCCACCACGATCAGCGGCACAACGACAACTGCAATGCCGCCTAACATCTTGGAGAGTACACCGTCTGCCTGGCCATACATCAGGCTGTCAGTCAGAGAAGTCAGAACGACGCCGATCAGGTCAAACACGAAAAAGAACATCGATGTCCAATCCTGATATTTGGTCGACGAGCCGAAAATCCAGACCAGCGACCAGGCGACAGCACCGATATCCAGGCCCCACAGGCCGACCAACGCGAGCAGCTCATAACCCACCGGAACGGAGGTGGTCAGGAAGTCATAGGAGCGCCAGCCAGTGTAGATCAGCAGGACGGCATCCAGGATCAGGACGATCACGTCGCCGAAGGTCATACCGCCGTGGTCGGTGTTGATGTCGCGACCAAGCAGGGAGTCGATCATGTTATTGGTTTGCGTGGTTTCACTCATGGTGTCCTCGTATTTTTGAGAGGGTTTCTGGCAGCCAGGTAAAAGCAGGCTGTGCCAGGTGGAGGGATTGGTTCTTGCGCAAAATGCGCATGCGGATGGTGATGTAAATCAGCGCCAGCGAAAACAGAGCGGGAGGCAGGACTCGAAAGAACAGGTCAGCGTACTGCCAGTAAGCCTGAAGCCAGGGAATGCATCCCCAAACAATCGAGGCGGAAAGCAAACCACTGAGCCCCAGACCACCCCAGATGTACTGAAGGTTGGCAAGCAGTACTGCGCCAACCCAGGCGACCATCATAAATATCACCGCGAACTGCAGGGCCAGCACTGCTCCGATGGGGGAGTGTGGCGCGTACAACACCTGAATTGACTGCATTGCTATGTAAGCACCCATCAACCAGATCAGCACGCACGCCATCCGCAGCAGCCAGGGCAAAGCATACAGAAATGCAGTCAACAATCCCAGGAACAGAATGGTGAAAAACTGTCCGAGAAGCATTGCGGCCTTTCCAATGGCGGTGAGCAGATTTGCGATTATGTTGAGCATAGGTTCCTGATTTCAGGTTTGGTACAATAGGCAAATGCGAGACACTTGCGTGTTTCGTTGGTGACGAGCGTCCGGCTGTCCAAGCTGTGTGGGCGCTCGTTTCTATTTAGCGGTGTTATCCCTGCGCAGCGCCTCCTTCCTGGGCAAACTCATCCAGGTCCTTGGCTACTTTGAGCAGCAGAAGTTTGAGACGACCCGGCAAACGCTGAAAGCGCTGCAAAATCTCAATTCGTTCGGGCGACATCATGGCAACTTCTGGAATTCCATGCAGCCCAGCCATTTGCAGGATTTCTTCTGCTGGCTTCCCGGTGATGTCCGAAAGGCGCAGACAGGTTTCCACCTTTGGCTTGCGTTCCGGAAACTTGATCAGACTGCGGATGGATCCGGCGGAAAGACCGGCCTGTAACGATAGGCCAGTCGGCGTCAGGTCATGCTCATCCATATACTCAAACAGCCAGGCGGTGAGGGGAGTGGTGATGATTTGTTTCTTTTTGGACATAGCTATCTCCTTCAAAAAAATGTGGGTAAACAAAATGCGCCATCTGTCTGAAAAGACAGATGGCGCATTCGTAACAACAGAAGGTAGGTAGCAGCAGGTGGATGAGTTTAGAACTCATCCGGATGTTTCAGCCGGAAGTCAATAATTAGTAGGGCCTCTTTTACGGTTGTTCCTGTCGGCAGGATAATGAGTACTGGCGCGTAAGGCGAGAACGGGCTCCCGCCCTCCCCGCTGTTATATGGCCAAGTATTTACCCTTGGCAAAAACGCGCTTGTTGGTTGTGCTATGACGAGCGCGTTGCCGTGGAAAAGAGCTGCTTCGATGACCAGTCGAAGCAGCTCTTTTCGTTTTTAGATTTTTTTCTTGAGCGTTCTGATCCGCAAGGCCAGTTTGGTAATGGCGTAAAGAAATAACATTAAGAAAAGAAACATCACAAAACGGATAACCTCTTCGTGTGTTCCACTGCTATGATTGAAGTTGCTAACGTTAACTATGTAGATCGGTGAAATCGCCACCAGAATCAGTAGAAGACGCTGGTATTTTTTCGCCTTCGATTCGTTATCGCTGAAAATCTCTGGCGCTTGGCCATTGACCGTTTCTATGCGGAAGTACTGCCACCCCCCCATCTCGCCCATGTACTTCCAGCCCGCATCGAGAAAGAGCTGCAGGTAATTGCCTTTGTCTTTGTTGTTGGTGAAATAGTCCAGACGATAGACATAGTCTTTGGCCTGGCCTTGTTCAAAGAGGTAGATGCCTGGCAAGGAACAGGATTGAAAGTGCCAGCCTTTTTGCGACATTTCGCGCAGCCAGGCTTCCTCTTTCTCATCTTCCCAGGCCCAAATCCATTTAAAAACTTTCATAGTTGTCATACTGTTGTCCTTGTAATTGTTGAAACCAGATTCCCGGTGGTTTATAAGCTGGCCTGGCTGGTTTACCAACCCTGGGTGATTGATCCGTTTTTGACCAGAATTTCTAATCGCCGGAGGTGCTCCTTGAGCACACTTCTGCCTTTTGGGGTCAGGGAGTAGGTTTTCCGGCGATCTTCTTCTCCAACTTTGACAATCAACCCTGCACTTTCCAGCGTGGTGAAGGCGCCATAAAGCGTTCCTGGACCGATTTTGACAGTCGCTTCGCTTAAGGTTTCCACTTTTTGCATCACGCCATACCCATGAAGAGGTTCTGCCAGGGCCAGCAGGGTGTAAGCTGTTGATTCGGTTAAGGGCAAGTATTTGTTGGTTTCACTTAGCATTTTTCTCCTGTTGTATCGTGTTGCGATATATCGTATAGCGCTATATTACCACGCGTTATATCGTCTGTCAATATATTGATCGCCGAAATGAAGGATGAAAATTTAGACCAATTAATGTTGCCCACCAGCACGGATAGGTTGGAATTGATGAAATCAAGGGGCCTCCCGGACAGTAGAGTGGCTGGCGGACCTTTATTGTTGAATGGGGGCATGCAAAATGGTCCAAAAGGAGTAAAATGGAATTATCCAAATCGGGATCGTCTTATGTCAACTAGATCAACCGAAACTCAATTCCTCCGCAAACAGACCCTTGCCATGAACGTGCTGCTGGCCAAGACCGTCAGCAAGCTTTCGCGAAGCGTTGACCCGGCGGTTGCAGATGCGCTTACAGATCTTAAGAGCCTGGGAGATGCGATCGGTTCCATGCAGGAAGGGATCAGCGGGTATTTAAAGGCTGGTAAGAACCAGTTTATGGCGATGGCGGAAATTGAACACATGATGAGTTCTTCCCAGGGGTTGGACCGGGTATTGGAAGGAGTCATGGATACCGTCATCAGTCTGATGCATGCTGAGCGAGGCTTTTTAATGCTGCGGGACCAGGGTGAGCTTACCATTCACGTGGCGCGTGGGCTGGACCATGCGGATCTAAATAAGGAGTCTTTTGCGCTCAGCAAAACCATTGTGCAGAAAGTAGCCAGCACCGGTGAGCCGGTGCTCAGCATCAATGCCCAGGAAGACCCTCGTTTTGGAAATGAAATGAGCGTGATCGCCCTCAATCTGCGCTCGATTTTGAGTGTGCCTCTGAGACTCAAGGATATGATTATCGGGGTGATCTTCCTGGATAACCGCATCCAGACCGGCCTTTTTAATCAAAATGACCTGGAACTGCTATCGGCTTTTGCCGACCAGGCGGCGGTCGCCATCGACAATGCGCGCTTATTTGATGGTTTACAAAAAGCCAACAAGGAGCTTGAGTCCGCCAACGAGGAACTGCAAATCGCCTACGATGCCACCCTCAAGGGTTGGGTGCGGGCCCTCGACATGCGCGACAAGGAAACCAAGGGACATACCCAGCGCGTCACCGGTCTGGCGCGTATTTTAGCCCGCGAAGTGGGAGTGAAAGAAGCGGACCTTGTCCACATCACCCGCGGGGCATTGCTGCATGATATTGGGAAAATCGGTGTTCCGGATAGCATCTTGCTCAAACCCAGCACCCTGACTCCGGAAGAGTGGGACCGAATGAAACGGCATACCATCCTGGCTTTTGAAATGCTGAACCCGATCGAATTTTTACGCCCAGCGATTGACGTGCCATATTGTCATCACGAAAAATGGGATGGCGGCGGGTATCCCCGTGGACTGAAGGGCGAAGATATTCCTTTAACCGCGCGGATATTTTCCATTGTGGATGTTTGGGATGCCCTGACCTCAGACCGGCCTTATCATAGGGCGATAACCAAGGAAGAGACCCAATTATATATCCGGAAACAGGCTGGGTCTCAATTTGACCCACACCTGGTGGAAGCATTTTTAAACCTAAAGGATTTATCGGCTGCCATCGAAAACGAACAGCAATTATTTCGCATCTAAGCCCACCCTGGAGGGAAAATCATGCCAAACACCCGCCGCTTGCCCGCCGCTTTGACCTGGGTATTAATTATCCTGGCAGTTAGCGGACTCTCGTGCCAATTTATCACCAATCTCGCTTCCGGCAACCGCGAACCTATCCAACAGGATCAACAAGACCAGCAGCAAGATCAGAATTGGAACCAGCCACCGGATCTAAATGTAGAACCGGACCAGAACCAGGACCAGGAAAACCAACCCGACGGTGGAGTTTTTGACATCGTCGGCATCTGGGATAGTCAGGTTGATACCAGTCAGGGTACAGTTTCCACTCGCCTCATCCTGGAGCGCACCGGCACATTTTCCCAGACTGTCACCTGGAACGGCCTGATGACCCTGGATACAGGCGAATACAATATTATCGGCAATGCTGTTCACTTTACCGTCACCCATCACGAGCCAACCGAATATCTGGGCCAACCAATGAGCTGGGTCGCCAGTTTCACCTACTTTGTCACCCCCATCGATGCCACCTCGATGAAGGTCGAGGACCGTATCATGAACACGAGCTGGACGATGTACAAGATTGGCCCGTGATCCTCAAAAAATTAGACCACATACTATTGCCTGACTAGCCCTCTAGCCATGCCGTGCTTGCGCAATGGTTAAAGTGGCTGTATACTTTCCATTAGAAGTCGTGGCATTTGTCACGATCGGCATACCCTTTCATACAAGAGGAGAAGAAATATGAAAAAGTTTTACGCTGTATTTGTTCTTATGCTCGTTGCAGCAATGTTACTACCCGCATGCGGTTCGGCCACTGGCGGCGCACCTGACTGCAAAAGCGCCGATGTATTTTGCGCCGGCGTAGTTACTGATGTCGGCAAAATCGATGACAAGTCCTTCAACCAGTCCGCCTGGGAAGGCGTCAAGCTGGCCGAGAAAGACCTGGCCGCCAAAGTACAGTACATCGAAACCACTGACGCAAAAGACTACGACAAGAACATCGCGACCTTCGGCGACGCTGGTTATGATGTGATCGTGACCGTTGGTTTTGCCCTGGGCGAAGCTACCGCCAAGGCTGCTGCTGCCTTTCCGAACACCAAGTTCATCGGTGTGGATCAATTCCAGGACACGAGCAAACCTGTTCCTGCCAACCTGGTTGGCTTGAACTTCCCCGAAGATCAGGCTGGCTTCCTGGTCGGCGCTCTTGCCGCCCAGATGACCAAAACAAAGAAAATCGGTGGCGTATTTGGTACCGATGCAGTCCCACCCGTCTGGCGCTTTGGTGAAGGCTACCGCGCTGGTGCCGCTTACATCGACCCGAGCGTTGAAGTAACCAATGTGTATCACAACGATGTTGGCTTTGATAAGACTTTCTCCGACCCCGAATGGGGCGCCACAACTGCCAATTCCATGATCGACAAGGGCGTGGATGTGATCTTTGGCGGCGGCGGTAAAACCGGCAACGGCGCTGTCACCGCGACGGCTCAGAAAGGCGTCTATGCTATCGGCGTCGATAGCGACCAGTACTATACCTTGCCCGAAGCCCAGAAGATGCTGCTCTCCAGCGCCATGAAACTGATCACCCCAGGCGTATTCGACCTGGTCAAGATGGCCAAGGATGGCAAATTCCCGAGTGGAAATTACTTCGGCACCGCTGGCTATGCTCCCTTCCACGATCTTGACAGCCAGGTCCCGGCTGAAGTCAAGGCCAAAATGGAAGCCACTGCCAAGGGCCTGCTCGATGGCTCGATCAAGACCAATGTGTCTCCTGTCAAACCCTAGTCAGGACAATCCCTTGTAACACAACGGGAAGGAGAAAAATCTCCTTCCCGTTTTTGTTTTATAATAGGGGGGTTATCCAGCCTGGTATGGAAGGACAATCGCGATGCCAAAGAAAGACCCTGGGAAAATTCTAAAGGACATACTGTCAGCCGCAAAGGATGCGATGTTGGTGCCTCTCTTGGCAGTTCTGACTGCCATTATCATTGGTGGCATTGTGATTGCAGTCGTCGGCGGAAATCCATTCGCAGCCTACAGTGGCCTTTTTGAGGGTGCATTTGGCTCTGTCAAAGCGCTCAGTGAGACCGCTGTTTGGGCTTCACCTTATATTTTTGCCGGCCTGGCAGTGGCGCTGGCCTTCAAGGGAGGCCTTTTCAATATCGGCGCCGAAGGACAATTGGCCCTGGGCGCAGTCGCATCCGCCTGGGTGGGATATGCCCTGCCCGGTATTTTGGGGTTTGAACTCCCCATGATTATCCATCTGCCATTGGCAGTTGGAGCCGGCATGTTATTTGGGTTCATCTGGGGAGCCATCCCCGGCGCATTAAAGGCCTATACTGGCGCGCATGAGGTCATCAACACAATCATGATGAATTATATCGCCCTGAATATGGTCAGCTTTTTGCTAAACGGGCCGATGAAAGATAAAAACCCATTAAACGTAATCGCACGCACCCCCGAAATAGCCGCTGGCGCGCGTATCCCGGTCATTTTTGAGGGCTTGCGGATCCACTGGGGGTTTGTTTTAGCGCTGATTGTGGCTTTCCTGGTCTGGTGGTTATTATGGAAAACGACGCTTGGGTTTGAAATCCGTACGGTTGGTTCAAATCCGGATGCGGCTAAATATGCCGGGATTAATGTCAAGCGCATCATGACTTTAACCCTGGCGCTCTCGGGCATGCTGTCTGGTCTGGCAGGCACCATTGAGGTCACCGCCCTGAATTACCGGCATGAACTGGGCTTTTCGTCCGGATACGGTTTTGACGCCATTGCGATTGCTTTATTGGGCAAGACTCATCCGGCGGGCGTCGTGCTGGCGGCGATTTTGTTTGCAGCCATGCGCAATGGTGCTACCCGCATGCAATTCCTGACCCAGATCCCGGTAGATATTATTTCAGTTATTCAGGCGCTTATTTTGTTGTTTGTAGCCGCCGATTCGATTGTTCGTTACATATACCGCATTCGCCAGAGCGGGGATAAAGTCGTTTTGACACGCGGTTGGGGCGGGTAGGAGGCAATATGGACTGGCGTCGATTTGGTTTCATCGCACTGATTATCGCTGTTTTGTTCGGCACTGTCGTAGTGGTTGGTATGTCAGAGGAATCACCAATCTTGATTATCGGCAGCATGATGGCAACCACCATCGCCGTAGCTACCCCACTAACACTGGGCGCGCTTTCGGGTGTCTTCTGTGAACGTTCGGGCGTGGTCAATATTGGTATTGAAGGAATGATGCTCTCCGCGGCTTTTTTTGGCTGGCTGGCCTCAATCTACATGAGCACGATCTTCGGGTTTTCGATGATGCCCAGCCTGCTGACGGGTGTCATCGCTGCCATACTGTCCGGAGCATTGTTTGCCCTGCTGCACGCCGTCCTTTCGATCACGTATAAAGTCGATCAAATTATTGGCGGGACGGTCATCAACATCCTGGCGGTGGGCATCACTGGTTTTCTGAACCGGCAGTTGTTTTTTGACAAAAACAGCATATTCCAGGGGCAGGTGCCACATGCGCCGGGTGTCTTACCCGTTATTCATCTACCAGTTAAAGAATTATTGGAAGGGTTTTGCGGGCTTTTCGGCGGTTCAAATAGCTGTATTATTGTCGCGGATGCAGTTGGAAAAGTTTTTGACCAAAAGCCGATCACCTTTGCCGCTGTTATTCTGGTGTTTTTCAGTCATTACGTCCTGTTTAATACCCGCTGGGGATTGCGCACGCGGGCAGTCGGTGAACATCCGAAAGCGGCCGACACGGTAGGTATCAATGTAATCTGGATGCGCTATGCAAACGTCGTCATTGGCGGTATGTTGGCCGGGCTGGGTGGGGCTTATTTCACCCTTGAATCAGTCCCTTCTTTTGAACCGTTGATGACCAATGGACGCGGATTCATAGCACTGGCAGCCATGATCTTCGGAAATTGGACCCCGATTGGCGCCTGGGCAGCTTCCCTTGTTTTTGGCGCTTCGCAAGCTTTGCAGATCAACTTGCAGTTTTTCCGTACTCTGATCCCACCAGAATGGGCGTTCTTCCAGAATGCGTATGCCGTCGGCCAGATCCCCTATATCCTGACCATGATCATCCTGACTGGTATCATCGGTAAAACCAGCGCGCCCGCTGCCGATGGTCAACCGTACGAAAAGTAGGAGAGTAGACATGGCAGATAACCAAAAAATTGTCCTCGAAGCAAAAGGCATTACCAAAAAATTCCCGGGTGTGCTTGCCAATGATCATGTGGATTTTGACCTGCGCCAAGGGGAGGTCCATGCCTTGCTGGGAGAAAACGGCGCCGGGAAATCCACGCTGATGAATATCCTCTACGGATTGTATAAGGCTGATTCCGGTGAGATAAAGGTTAACGGTGCGCCACTTAGCCTGGCGTCCCCTAAGGATGCTATCCAACATGGGATTGGCATGGTTCATCAGCACTTTATGCTCATCCCGGTATTTTCCGTCACCGAAAATATCATGCTTGGTGCGGAAACCGATCACCGTGAAACCAAAAACAAAGCAGCCCTGGCGAAATTGGACCGCGAAGAAGTGGCCCGAAAGGTATCTGCCCTTTCAGACCAGTACGGCTTTGAGATCGACCCGCATGCCATCATCGGCGATTTACCGGTAGGCGTGCAGCAGCGTGTGGAAATCGTCAAAGCTCTCTATCGTAAAGCCTCTATCCTGATTCTCGATGAACCGACGGCCGTACTCACCCCTCAAGAAGCCGAAGACCTGTTTCGGATTGTGCGCGAGCTCACTCAGCGTGGCGTCTCGATCATTTTTATCACCCATAAGCTCAAGGAAGTGTTGGCGGTGGCGGATCGTATCACTGTGATGCGCGGCGGTAAGGTCGTCGGTACAGCCGAACCAGCCAGCACAACCGAGCAGCAGTTAGCCACGATGATGGTGGGTCGCGAAGTCCTATTAACGGTCGATAAAACCCCCGCCAACCCCAAGGAGGGTGTACTCAAAGTTGAAAATCTGCGCGTACGTGACCAGCGCGATCTGGAGACAATCCGCGGTGTGTCGTTCAACGTGCATGCCGGAGAAATTTTGGGGATCGCTGGTGTCCAGGGGAATGGACAGACAGAATTGGCCGAGGCCCTGACAGGTTTGCGAAGCATTGAAGGCGGCAAGATCAGTCTCTCCAACAAAGATCTAACCGGCAAAACCCCTCGCGCTTTCACTGAAACCGGCCTGGCGCACATCCCGGAAGACCGCCAGAAACACGGATTGGTTCTAACCTATACCATTGCCGATAATATGATCCTGTGCGATTATTACAAACCACCCTTCAGTTTACGCGGCGTCATCCAGCAAGCCGCCCTGGATGAGAACGCGCGTAAGCTGATCCAGGAATATGACGTGCGCACCCCATCCCCCTATGTTGCTGCGGGCAAGCTTTCAGGAGGTAACCAGCAAAAGGTCATTGTGGCACGTGAACTTAGCCGGTCCGTGAAATTGGTCATCGCCAACCAGCCTACCCGCGGCCTGGATGTCGGTTCGATCGAATATATCCATAAGGAAATCGTCTCGATGCGTGATCTAGGTGTAGCAGTTTTGTTGATCTCAGCCGAACTGGATGAGATCATGGCTCTTTCTGATCGCATCGCTGTCATGTATCGCGGTGAAATCGTCACCACCGTGGATGCAAAAACGGTCACACGTGAACAACTTGGTTTGTGGATGGCTGGGGTGAGCCCCGTAACAGCTTGAAAGCGCTTAATTCTTCACTCTGTCTTCGATCCCACGTTGCCAATTGCTCCGGCGCTATGTGCCGGCTTTGCTTATGAGACTACGCAAGACCGAAAGGAAAAAATGCGACCTATCAAATCCATCTTAATCTCGATTGTGGCCACCTTATCCCTGCTGCTGGGCGCCTGCGGCGCGCAACCCACTCCAGATGTGGCTGCAATTTCTACGGCTGCTGCGCAAACCGTGGAAGCTCGTTTTACCCAACAAGCAGTTGCTGTCCCGGCAACACCTCTCCCCCCCCCCGAAACCCCCCACCCCCCAGCCGGCCCGCCCCCTCCCGCAACCACTACCCCAGGACTTCCACCCCCTAACCGCAACGGCGACACTTGCTATGCGATGACCTTCGTGTCAGATATAACCGTTCCGGATGGGATGATCATTGCCCCAGGTGTCAGATTTACCAAGACCTGGCGCGTCCGTAATGATGGCAACTGCGTTTGGGATCAAAAATACTCGTTAGTGCTTGATAAGGGCGATGCGCTGGGCACCGTGACAAATTTCCCGCTTACCAGGGTCGTCAACCCTGGAGACAGCCTTGACCTCTCAATTGAGATGACTGCTCCCAACACAGACGGTAATTATGCTGGCTACTGGCATATTGCCACTCCTTATGGTGGCTACATGGGGGTTGGCAGTTATAACCAATCGCTGATCGTGAAGATCACGGTTACCGCCAAACCCGAGCGCGACTTTGGGGTTGTCAGCGTAGTCTACGGTTGGACGCGCCAGCCTAATAAGGGTTGCGGAGCGGATGGAGCTAATTATGACTTCAGCGCAACCATCACGGTAAACGCCCCCGGCGAGATCGCTTACAGCTGGGAAAAAAGTATAGATGATGGGACTCATCCAGGTGGTGTTCTCAAATTCAAGGCTGCGGGTTCACAGACCGTCTTCTGGACCTGGAGAATGACCAATGGACATGTTCAGGGCATAGACCGTTCGGTCTGGATCAAGACCATTGTCGGCTCCAACGAAACGAATTTTGACAGGGTCATGTTTAACTTCACCTGCAACCCTTAAGTTACCCGGCAGAGTTTATTCACCCAAATAGTGCAGGTCAAGGCGCAAACCTTGATCTGCACTATTTTTAAGACTAATGTCTATTACCGCTGAACACTGCTCCTCATGCATGATTTTGTTTTTATTAAGGCTTTATCTCAAACAATGCTCCAGCAGTGGCACCCTGCACTTCGGGAAAATAGGCTTGCCAGGCGCGCGCTGGGAGGACACGGTATACGCCAGCCAGGGATGGCACAATGGTGTAGGCCAACTGATATGTCCCGGCCGGGACATAATCGGCGCTCCACAATATGTGGCTGCTGTAGATTTCCGGATGGTTAAAATACCACCAGCCCCAACCATCTCCAAATGGATCAGACGGGTCAAATATTTCCAGCACGCTCTGGTCTGATTCGCCCTGCTGGCTGGTCTTAATCGACGAATCGAGAATATCTGCGCCAGCAGGGATGTAGTCCTGCACCATCAGGTAATAGGCATCATTGGGCAGCGTCAGGGTTAGTTGGACAGTGATCCGCCCGCTTTGATCCGCTTTCATCTGGTAGGTTGTGACCGGTTGGCATGCATCGCCGCTGCAATCCATATACTCGCGGCTGAGAGCCATGCCGTGTTCCAGAGCTGGAGCAGTTTCGACCGGGCGGTCCACCGTCAAAGCCGCCCTATAGTACAGTTTTCCTGTGCCATCCTGCTTGCTGATCAATAAGGAATTTGCTCCGCCCAGATTCAATTGGGTCAGTTCAGCGGCGGCGCTGACCGTAGTCATGTTTTGCGGGCCAAAGGCTTGGCCCTGCGCCAATAGGGTGCCGTTCAATTCGGCCGAAAAGCCAAAATCTCCGCGCAGTTCGCCACTGGCCTGCATATATTTAGTCAGCGCCAGGAGCACCCAGGCTGTTTCATACGAGGAGGCCCAGCGCCCGCCGGGGTCACGCTGCGCAGCCATATAGCGTACCGCCTCGGCTGCCAGCGGCGAAGCCGGGTTGCGCTCTGCCAGTGCGCTGACCACCACCGCTGTCGTAAATAAAGCTGTCCCAGGATTCATCCAATCACTCGCGGCGCTTTCCCAATGCGCGCCAGTAGACGAGCGAATGGCGCTTGATTCAAGATCAGAGAGCAGCGTGATCACGCGTCCGTCTACAGGAGAGAGTTTGTATAGCGTCAGCGCCAGCAAAGCCCTGGCCCATGGATCAAGTTGGGAACGATTATCGTAAAGACCATCGGTCAGTGGATTAAATTCCTGCAAACCACCGGTTTGCCCAAGAACATAGCCATAAAAGGCTGCGCGATTAGCCTGCCAGCCAATATTCAGATCAGCCTTGCCGGTAAATGGGTCGGCATTGGCAAACAGGTAGTCGCGCCCACTTTTCAGCGTATTCTCTATATCGCTTCCTTCCAGATTTAGGCCACTTTCAGAGGCCTGCTGCAGACCAAGCAAGACGTACGCTGTCAGGTAAGGGTCGCTTTTTTCGCTGGAGGTTGTCCAACGCCAGCCACCATCCTCGCGCCGGAAAGTCATCAGTCGACGAAGGTCGCCAGACAGGTTGGATTGCAGACGCGCTGTCAGAGTCTGGTCATCTATACCAGAATCCTTCAAGGCGCGGTAAGCGGCCAGATTGGGCAGAATAGTCGAGATAATTTGCTCACTGCTCCAGGCTTGTTCGGGACTCTCAATAGCCTTCAGTGACCCCAAAATGACGGCAGACAGCGAAGGCGAGAGTTCTACGTGCAGATCAGCGCCCAAAGGTTGAAAACTGCGCGGGATGGCAATGATTTCCTGACGGGTAGAGGCTCCAGTCAGGATTCCCGCGGTGGAAAAGGTCTGTGGCGCCGAATAACGCAAAACGGGAATAGGACCATCATTAGGACGGGCAGCATCCTGAAAACTACCTGTATTGGCCTCACCCTGTGCTGGAAGCGAGACTACCTCGAAAATAGCGTCGATAGCCTCGCCGTTCTGCACCAAGCCGGTCCAGGCGACCCGAATGCGGCCATTAGCCGGGACACTGACCTTCTGTTCGGCCAGGGCTGGGTCGTCCAACGTTAATCCTGGGGCCAGCAAACTGACTGTGGCCTCCAGCGCCTGGCCGGTTGTATTGTTAACCATGGCGGCCAATTCAGCATGGTCGCCCACGACCAAAAACCGAGGAGTTTGCGGACGGATGAGCAGCTCTTTGCTGGTGACCACGCGCACACGCGCCTGCCCGACCCTGGTATCCATGGTCAGCCCACGCGTATCCACTTCCCAGGTGGTCAAGTTATCGGGCAGGGTCAAGCTCACCTGGGCCTTGCCCTGCGCATCGGTCAGGATGTCAGCTTTCCAATAAGCAGTATCAGGAAATTTGCTGCGCAGAGTCAGGAATTCACCGCCACCGCCACCGCCACCGCCACCAAAAAAATTAAGCAGGCGCCGGGTGTAAACAGCGGCTGTGAGGCCTGTATGCACGCCCACAGGTTGAATATGGTAATAAGCCGGGACGATATCCACCGAATTCGGATCGGCGAGCGCCAGCGCAGCCAGGTCTACCATGGCAATGGAGAATTCAGCCTGCACAGGTTGACCCTGCGAATCGCTGACCATCAAGTCCAGGGTAATGATCTCGCCCGGTTTGGCTTTTTCAGGCGTAGCTTTCAGTTCCACGTTCAAGGTGAAAGCGGAAGGTTCCACAGGCAGGTTTATATACCCCTGGCGAAAGTCAACGCCCTGCGGGCCAAGCAGAGTAGCAGAAACATAAACATTAGGCGCCGAGTCATCCGTCAGTGGCAGGCTGAATTTGTAGCCTTCAGGCGGAATATTAATTACATCAATCGCTTTGAAGGTACTGCGCTCGATTGTCAGGAGCGCCAAAGCAGAGGCATTGAAGGGGTTTGGGATGAATACTTCGCCAGTTTCACCCGGCTTGTATTTGTCCTGGTTGGCGGTTAACTGGATTTGCTGGTAAGGCAAATTGGGCCACTCGGCGTTTTCTCCACCGCTCACCCAGATGAGTGTCTGTGTGTGTGCCTGACCAGAGCTCACATCCAGAACATAGGTGCCAGCATCTGGGGGCGTGAACTTAACACTGGCTTTGCCATCCGGCCCGCTGTTGACGGATTGGGTCGCAACAGGCGTATATATGGGCGTAAAGCTGTAATCGCCATACGCCCCATCTGTGCGCTCCCAACGAATCTTCTCAAAGATCACATTTAATGGCTGGCTGATGGGATGTTTATCCCAATCCACACTCAACAGGTCAAAACCAAGCTCAGACCCGGCCTGGCCTACCCAGGCCGTGGGACGGACGCCAACATAAAAGCTTTCGGGATGCAGCGTGGCGCTGGCGCGCGCGCTGACCGGGAAACCACCTGACTCACTGGCGCTGATCTCCAGCGTTAACCCGGTTGTGTCAGTCACGATAAGATTATTCAGGGGAATATTGAAACTGCCATCCTCAGCAGTGCGAGCTTCACCGCTTAGATAAATATTGCCGAATTGGCCAGCGCCGGTGGAAAGCCAGCGCGAGCCTTGGACTCCCGTGTTGTATTCCGGAATGTCAAAGTTGGCTGGGCTGGTATACAACCGCCAGGTAAAGGGCAGGTCGGGCACGGCGGCTCCAAAAAAATAAGCCGCCTGGACAGTTCCAACCAGTGGCGAACCACTCCTGGCCGAGTTGGGACTGAGGGTCACAGATAGGTTGATCTCTGGCTTGCGATAATCGGCCACCTGAAAATAAAGCATCCCGTTAGGCAAGTCTTTGCCACCACTGGAAACGGTCAGGTTGTAGTCCCCTGGCGCGGAATTTGCGGGCAGGTTGAACTCGCCATTAAATGTGCCATAACCCGAGAGCGTGACCGGCTGCGGTTGGCTTATTTTTCCGTTCGGGCCGAGCCAGGTGAGGCTGATATCTTGTCCATCAAGTGTGCTGCCCAATGCCGGAACCAGGACTGGCTCGTAGCGCCCATCATACCAATTTCTCAAGATGCCACGATAATGAACCGTATCCCCAGGACGATAAACAGGCCGTTCTGTATACAGGTAGACTTCCGCGCGAGCGCCGCTGGTATCCATGCCCAGGCCAAAATCCCAGGGCGAAATGCCCATTCCCCAATTGGACTGAGCTACGCCAAACTGATCCTCGCCTGGCTGGCCCAAAATGGCTACCAGGTTGCCAGCCTCGGAGGACTGCGCTTGGATCGGGCTGCGCCATAAGCCGCGTTCATCCGTGACGCCGCTGGCAAGGCTTACTCCTTTTTCGTCATACAGTTGGATGGGAATGTTTTGGGCCGGACTCTGAGTGCGTATATCGATGGCCCAGATCAAAACTTCGCTCGGGCTGGCTTTGAGAGTCACATTCAGATTGCTGATTACCAGGGCTCGCTCGTTGCCACCCAGGCGGTTAACATCGATTGAATCCACGTTGACGAAATAAAAACCGGGATCAAGCGGGCTGCTGCTCACATCGATAACTACTGGTTGGTTATTGTTGCGCGGCAAATTGGGACTGACGATCCATTTTTGCTGGTCAAGGGGAGCGTAACTCTGTTTAAACTGATAATCGGTCTGGAATCGCAGAAAATCAGCCAGCGACATTGTGCCCTCTGAAACGATCAAAGTGCTCAGATTGACAGCCTGCACGCTGATTCTGGGGTCATCCGGGCGGGTGAACAGCACCGGCAAATACGAGCCCATGCTCAAGTTGGGACTGGCATCCGGCTCTGTAAAGCTGAAAACATAATCCTGGCCCGCAAGAGTTGTGGGATCATCTCCAAGCGCCTGTCCCCAGCGATCCTTCAAGCTGGACGAGAACCTCAGCGTATAAGCCTGGCCGGGTTCAAAGCCACCATTCAAATTGACAACCGCTCCATCGATGTAAAAGTTGGAATAGGCTGGCTTTGGGCTGAGAATCGCCAACGCCTGGATTTCAGCGTCTGTCAAACTGGCCAACGGTGTGCTGAAGGTTATGGCCACATTCCCGTTGACAGGCCGCGTCTGTCCATTCGGAAAACTCGTTGACTGTACGCAGAAGGCTGGCACCGTCTGGTAATTTGCCTGCCGGTCACTACCCAAGGCTACGCCCCCCCTGGAACGTGACCCAGCGCCGATGGTCAGGTTATAAACCGTTGCGCGCCTAAGCAAATCCGCCGGTTTAAACGTCAGCACACTGAATTTCTTGTTCCACTCAAGAGTTCCGGGAATCTTTCCATCCGGGCTACTGATAGCAAATCCCGCCTCCACGCTGGCTTTATCCATGGGCTGGTTGAAGCTGATTTCAAAGACGGCATCAAGATTCAATTCGCCATCCCTGGGATTGGGCGAGAAGCTGGCTACATCCGGCAGCGTGGTGGTAAAAGACCAGGAAATATTCTGGCTGGCGGAATCCAGCGGCATGCCGCTGGCACTGACCAGGCTGGGGTTGACGCGCGCGGTATATTTAACTCCGCCGGCGAGCGCCAGATCGGCGCGGAAGATGTAGGTACTGGTATTCAGCCACTCACCTTTACCCGCAGCTGCGGGTTCCAGGGTCAGACCCTCCGGAAGTGTTGTTTCGTAGGCACCCAGGGGGACAATTGGCTGGTTGAAGGTCACGACCACCGCCGAGTCGGGAGAAACATCCGC
Source organism: uncultured Anaerolinea sp. (assembly GCA_964536185.1). GTDB lineage: Bacteria > Chloroflexota > Anaerolineae > Anaerolineales > Villigracilaceae > UBA5195. Next base: position 21,522 of record CAZHWV010000057.1, read on the forward strand.
CGCGCCGGCAGCGGGCAGGGTTTGCGCTACGTTCAACGGGCCAGGGGTCTGGTACGAAAAGCTGAGAGGTTCAGGTAAAGCCAATCCGCTGGCTGATTTCGCGCTGGCAGCCAGTGAGAAGGTTACTTTGGAATTGGCTGGCAGTGCAATTTTGGGACCCAGGGTCAAGGTGGCATCATCGACCCAGCTGAAAACAAACCCACCCGGGAAATCCCCACTCAGCGCGGCTTCCACCGAAGTGCGCTCCATTTTTTCACTAAAGAAGATGGTCAACAAGGATCGCGGCGGAATGACACTGCCCACTGGCGGCAGGGTCTCAACGATCGTGGGTGGCAAAGGGACGGGTGTTGCGCTTGGGGTGACCACAGGCGCAACGTCGGTTGCAATTGGCCAGCTCAGGTTGCAAGCTAGTGAGACGAGCAGCAGCATAAATATTGATATTTGCCAGATTGGGAAGCGCCGCTTCATAAGATCTCCTATAAATAATGTGACTGCCCAAGCTTTGTGTTTTGCATGTATCTTTTGAAAGTAAATCGAAGGCCAGTCAGGTTGACCGTGCCTGGTTGTCGTGATGGAAGGGCTTCGAAGTATTGGCTGCAACCCTTTAAGCCTGGCAGCCAGCCAGGACTGCCTGAACCGGGTCTTGATCCGCCACAGCAAATACACGCAGCCCATAACCGCATAACTCGGTATTGATAGAGTCTGTCATGGCAAGCAACCCGGCCCGGCTGGCGATAAAGGAAGCTGGAGCGTTGGCTGGTATTTTGACCACATTGACAATGATCCCGCCCGCCTGAGCCCGCATGACACGCCCCACGCTTTGCATCATCAAGAAGGTGCCGATGGCATTGACTTCAAAGGCGCGGTGCAAATCCCACTCATCGATCTCGAGCAAGCCGGCGGGCGGCTGCACATTGGCACAGTTAACCAGGATATCAATTCGTCCAAGGTCAGCACAGATGTTATTGACCATAACCTGCACATCCACTTTTTTGGCAATATCGTGGATATAAGCCTGAGCGCGGCCACCAGCCAAGTTAATCCCTTCCACAACCGGTTCAAGGTTGACAGGCGTGATGTCGTTGGCCGCAACCGACGCCCCCTGGGCGGCAAAAGCCTGTGCGAGCAGGCGACCTGCGCCGCGACCTGCGCCAGTCACCAATACCACCCGGTCCGAAAACTTTTTTTCGCTCATTTTTCCTCATGCGCCCATTCTGAAGCCATTTGGCGTTTTCCACGGGCTATATGGATCCGCTGCCTGGAAAGACGTTTTTGGTAGAGACGCAGCAGGCAATGTCTCTAGCACGCAAAGCGGTTGTTCCACCACGCAAAGCGGTTGTTCCATCACTGCCGCGGTGATCAGAGCCGCAAGGGGCGGCTCGGAAAACGGAGACCAACCAGCGAAAACCGTTTCAACCCAGCGAGTGGTTACACTGCCAGCTTGAAAATCAGGATGCGCAAGCACTGCCTGCAAAAAATCCACATTGGTGCTGATGCCGTGTATCACCAGTTCGCCAAGCGCAGCCTGCATGCGCCGGATCGCGGCTGGGCGGTTCTCGGCGTGAACAATCAACTTGGCCAGCAGGGGGTCATAGAAATGGCTGACCTGGCTGCCCAGGGTCACACCTGAATCCAGACGGATGCCCGGTCCGCGCGGTTCAACCCATGCCAGCACCTGCCCACTGCCCGGCAAAAAACCGTTCGCTGGGTCTTCGGCATACAGGCGACACTCAATGGCATGCCCGCGCTGGCTCAAGCCGGCCTGGGTGAAGGGTAGTTTCTCACCGGCCGCAATGCGGATCTGCCACTGAACCAGATCCAGGCCGAGCACCAGTTCGGTTACAGGGTGCTCGACCTGCAAGCGCGTGTTCATTTCTAAAAAATAAAAATTCCGGGTGGTCGGGTCAACGATAAATTCAACCGTGCCTGCGTTGGTATAGCCCACCGCCCTGGCGGCTGTAAGTGCAGCTGCACCCATCCTGGTGCGCAGGTCTTCATCAAGCGCCGGCGAGGGTGTCTCTTCGATAATCTTTTGGTGCCGGCGTTGGGTTGAACATTCACGCTCAGAAAGCTGCAAAAGGTTGCCGTACTGGTCGCCAAGTACCTGAAATTCGACATGATGGGCTTGTTGGAGATATTTTTCGAGCAGCAGGCGCTCGTCGCCAAAGGCATTGAGGGCCTCACGACGGGCGGCGGCTACAGCCTCCGCCATCTCAGCGGCAGAATGAACCACACGCAAGCCTTTCCCCCCACCGCCGGCGGCGGCCTTGACCAACGCAGGGTAGCCAATCAACTCGCCGGCCGCGACAAACTCGTTCAAATTCAACAAGCCTTGCATACCAGGGATGGTTGGAACTCCAGCCGACTGCATACTGATCTTTGACTCGGCTTTATCGCCCATAGCGCGCATGGCCGCGGCCGATGGACCAATGAAGGTCAGCCCAGCGGCGTTGACCGCCTCGGCAAAACTGGCATTCTCCGACAGAAAACCATAGCCAGGATGGATAGCCTGTGCGCCGGTCTTTTGCGCAGCAGCAATGATCTTCCCAATATGGAGATAAGACTCAGCGGGCGCGGAACCTCCGATACACACGGCTTCATCCGCCAGGCGTACATGCAAGTCTTGCCTATCTACATCTGAATAGACAGCGACCGTCTGAATGCCAAGCTCTTTACAGGCGCGGATAACACGAATGGCGATCTCGGCGCGATTTGCAATCAATATTTTTTTAAACGGCGGGGCGGAAGTCATCGCTGGCTCTTTACATTCTGAAGACGCCAAAATGATCATCTTGGACGGGGGCATTCAGAATCACCGAGAGAGCCAGCCCGAGTATCTGGCGAGTCTCCGCTGGGTCAATGACGCCATCATCCCACAGCCTGGCTGTAGAGTGATAGGGATTGCCCTCTCGCTCATATTTTTCCAGGGTCGGTTGTTTGAAAGACTCGGATTCGGTGGGCGTCAGGGCTGGCTGGCCTTCCCGCGCCAATTGATCCTGCTTGACAGTCAGCAGCACATTGGCGGCTTGTTCCCCGCCCATGACAGAAATGCGCGCGTTGGGCCACATCCACAGAAATCGCGGCGAATAAGCGCGTCCGGCCATGGCATAGTTACCGGCTCCAAAGGATCCGCCAGTCACCACGGTCAGCTTGGGAACGCGGGTGTTTGCCACCGCATGCACCATCTTAGCCCCATCCCTGGCGATCCCGCCCGCCTCCGCCTGGCGCCCAACCATGAATCCGGTGATATTTTGCAGGAACAAGAGTGGAATACCACGCTGGTCACACAACTCAATGAAATGAGTAGCCTTGAGGGCAGATTCGCTGAATAGGACACCGTTATTTGCGATAATACCCACCGGGTAACCATAGATGCGCGCAAAACCTGTAACAAGAGTTGTGCCATAGCGCGCCTTGAACTCGCGAAAATAACTGCCATCCACCAGGCGCGCGATAATCTCATGAGCATCATAACCCTCGCGGAAACTACGCGGCAACACGCCGTATATTTCTTGCGCGGGATAGAGCGGTTCAGCGGGTGGTTGCAGGTCAAGCCCATCCAGATAAGTTTCCTTGCGTCCGCGCGCGCCTTGCAAGGTTTCGACAATATCTCTCAAAATCTGGATGGCGTGGTCATCATCTTCGGCAAAATGGTCAGCAACGCCCGACTTTCGGGTGTGAACATCCGCGCCACCCAATTCCTCAGCAGAAACGTCCTCCCCCGTGGCAGCCTTGACCAACGGAGGCCCGCCAAGGAAAATCGTGCCCGAATTTTTGACGATCACAGCCTCGTCACTCATCGCCGGAACGTAGGCGCCGCCAGCCGTGCAACTGCCCATCACCGCCGCGATCTGCGCGATGGCCCTGGCGCTCATGCGCGCCTGGTTATAAAAGATGCGCCCAAAATGATTCGCGTCTGGGAAGACTTCATCCTGCAGAGGCAAAAAAGCCCCGCCTGAATCGACCAGATACAGGCAGGGCAGGTGATTTTCTTCGGCAATTTGCTGAGCCCGCAAATGTTTTTTGACCGTCATCGGGAAGTATGTGCCACCTTTGACTGTCGCGTCATTGGCCACGATCA